>CBESZZ010000006.1:0-21738 GCA_965534055.1 uncultured bacterium
AACGTCGCCAAGTTGCCGATCGTTCACAAGTGGGTTGCCGCGATGCCAGACGTGCACTGGGGAATCGGTGCGACCGTGGGCAGCGTCATTCCCACCGTGGATGCGATCATCCCGGCCGCCGTCGGCGTGGACATCGGCTGCGGGATGATGGCTGTGCAGACGTCGCTCAAGGCGAGCGATCTGCCCGACAACCTCAAAGGGCTGCGTTCCGCCATCGAGAAGGCTGTGCCGCACGGGCGATCCAGCCACGGTGGACGGAACGACAAGGGCTCTTGGAGCAACGTGCCTGTTGGTCCCGAAGATGCGTGGCGCAGGCTGCGTCCGGGCTATGAGCAGATCATCGAACGTCACCCGTCGCTCGACCGTGGGCGTCACGTGGGGCAGCTCGGAACCCTCGGTACGGGCAACCACTTCATCGAGCTGTGTCTCGATCTGGAAGACCGCGTCTGGGTCATGCTGCACAGCGGCAGCCGAGGCGTGGGCAACCGCATCGGCATGCACTTCATCTCGTTGGCGCAGAAGGACATGCGCCAGCACTTGAGCAACCTTCCCGACAAGAACCTCGCGTACTTCACCGAAGGCGCACAGCACTTCAACGACTACGTCTTCGCGGTGGAGTGGGCGCAGAACTACGCACGGGTGAACCGAGAGCAAATGATGGCCGCAATTTTCGCCTCCTTGGCAACTGCCAAAGATCTGCCGAAGTTCCAAGCAACCGAGCAAGCCGTGAACTGCCACCACAACTACGTCCGTCGCGAGACGCACTACGGCAAGGACGTCTTCGTTACCCGCAAGGGTGCGGTGCGTGCCGGGCTCGGCGATCTCGGGATCATCCCGGGATCCATGGGCGCACGGTCGTTCATCGTGCGAGGGCTGGGTAACAAGGAAAGCTTCGAGAGCTGCAGCCATGGTGCAGGTCGCGTGATGTCGCGGACGCAGGCCAAGAAGGCTTTCTCCATTGCGGATCACGAGGCGGCCACCGAGGGTGTGGAGTGCCGCAAGGACGCGGCGGTGATCGATGAAACGCCGATGGCTTACAAGGACATCGACAAGGTCATGGCTGCGCAGTCGGACTTGGTTGAAGTGGTGCACACGTTGAAGCAAGTGGTTTGCGTCAAGGGATAATGAAGATGATCAAACTCGATGGATCGCTTGGTGAGGGCGGAGGGCAAATCCTGCGCTCCGCTCTCACGCTCTCTCTTTGCACCGGACTGCCGTTCAAGATTGCGGGGATTCGTGCAGGGCGTCGCAAGCCCGGGCTGCTTCGTCAGCACCTCACGGCCGTGCAAGCGGCGAAGCAGATCGGTGGCGCCCAGGTCGTTGGTGACACGCTGGGCTCCAAGGAGCTTGAGTTCGTGCCCGGTGCCCTGGCGTCGGGCGAGTTCCACTTCAAGATCGGTTCCGCTGGTTCGACGATGCTCGTGCTGCAGACCGTGTTGCCTGCTCTTGCGACGACAGGAAGTCCGTCCAGCGTTCTCGTAGAAGGGGGCACGCACAACCCGATGGCTCCGCCGTTCCCGTACCTGCAGCGCGTTCTGCGACCGCTGTTGCGTCGGTGTGGGATGGCGGTCGACTTCAAGCTGCGCAAGCCGGGCTTCTATCCAGCAGGGGGTGGCTTGGTCGAAGCGCAAGTCAGTGCGGTGGTCGCGGAGCCACTCTCACTGCAGGAGCGGGGTGACACCGTGTCGGTTCGTGCACTCGTGGAGCTTGCGGATCTTGGGTTTCACATCGCCGAACGAGAGTTTGAAGTGGTGCGTCGTGCGAAGCTGGTGCCGAAAGGTGAGTTGGTCTGCGAGCACAACGTTTTGGCAGGCGCGGCGTCTCCTGGAAACCTGGTGGCCATCGAAGTGACCTCGCAGCACGTCACCGAGATGTTCTGTGGGTTCGGTGCGCCTCGCGTCCGGGCTGAGGACGTGGCGCAGTCCGCGGTGCAGGAGGCTCGTGCGTACTTCGCGGCGGACGTGCCGGTGGGGCCGCACCTCGCGGATCAGCTCCTCTTGCCGATGGCACTTGGTGCAGGGGGAGAGTTCGCAACGTGTCAGCCGACGCCGCACACGGTGACCAATGCCCACGTGATTGAGCAGTTCTTGCCCGTCAAGATCGAGGCGGCTCCGGCAAAGGACGCGCACCCTTCCCCGAACGCGTGGATGGTGCGTGTGCTCGAGAAGTAACCCGTTGCGGGTTTCGGCGTGACCGAGCCACCGGCCGAGTCGGTGGCTCGCTACCCTTCACGCGCCTTGATCTACACCGCTCCCTCGGACGTCTTGCTGTTGGGGCCCGGCCCTTCACCCGTGTCTCTTGGCGTTCGGGAGGCTCTGGCAGAGCCACTCGTCGGCCACTTAGATCCCGAATTCGTCGATCTGATGGAGCGGGTGAAGGGCGGTCTAAGGTCTCTGTTCGGCGTCGAACATGAGTTCACCATCCCGGTGAGCGGCACGGGCAGTGCTGGGATGGAGATGTGCCTCGTCAACTTGATCGAACCCGAGGATCGGGTGGTCGTCGGCGTGCACGGTGTCTTTGGCGGGCGCATCGCGACGCTGTGCGAGCGTCTCGGTGCGGATGTGCTTCGAGTCGAAGCGCTGTTCGGGCAAGCGCTGGATCCGGCCAAGATGAGCGCTGCGATCGCGAAGCACCGGCCGGCACTCGTCGCGGTGGTGCACGCGGAGACCTCGACCGGTGTCCTGCAGCCGCTCGAAGAGATCGCCGCAGCAACGCATCAGGCCGATGCGTTGCTGATGGTGGACTGCGTGACCAGCTTCGCTGGGGTGGAGTTGGCTTTCGGTGCGCTGCGCGTGGATGCGGCTTTCAGCGGAACGCAGAAGTGTTTGTCGGTCCCGCCAGGTTTGGCACCGCTGACGTTCTCTGAGCGAGCGATGACGAAGCTTCGCTCTCGCCGTGTGCCCTGCACCTCGTGGTACTTCGATGCCAACCTTCTCGATGGCTACTGGTCGAGCGGGGACGGCGCACGAAGTTACCACCACACAGCACCCGTCGGGATGGTGCGTGCGTTGGCCAAAGCGTTGGATGAAGTCGTGGTGGAGGGCATGGCCGGGCGCGAGGTGCGGCATCGCGCAGTCTCTGCGGCCCTGATCGCCGGGCTCGACGTCTTGGGGCTCCAACCTCTGGTCGAGGCCTCCGTGCGGCTGCCGATGCTCACGACGGTCGTGGTTCCGGAAGGGGTGGACGAGGCGGCGGTACGCACGTCTCTGCGCGGAGAGTCGAAGATCGAGATTGGTGGCGGATTGGGTGACTTGGCCGGTCGGGTTTGGCGCATTGGGACGATGGGTGAGGGCGCGCGTCCCAATGCGGTTGCCGCCGTATTGGCGGGTTTGAGCGTCGCGCTGGATCAGCAACGCGCGTTGCCGTCGGCGTTGCAGGGTGCGACGCGCGCTACGAAGGCCGCGTGCGAAGCGGCGGCGGTCCCGGTTCCGGACAGCGCGTAGACAAAAACTGCGAGCGTTTCGGATCCTGCGATCCACGGGCTGCGTCGCGGTGTCGCCAAGTTGCGCTGAACCCCGGATCGCCCGATCCCGATAGCACTTGGCGCAGCTCGTCGACTGTTTCGGCGATCCACGTTTCGCTTCGTGAGTCCACGCCATGCTCTCCAACGCTCTGCCTGATTCCATTCTGCGTTCGCGCTCACAGCCTTCGCATCGTTCGTTCAACTACTTGGCCGTCCCGGTGCTGAGTCTGTTGGTCTCCGGTTTCATGGCATCGCAGCTCGGGGCGCAGGCACCAGACGTGCTGCTCCAAGGCAGCGAGCAGAGTTCCATGGGGAAGTCCACGGCGAAGGCGCTTCGCGACACCGCGCTGCGCGCTCAGCGCCACGGCAAGGCGATGCTTGTGCTGCTGGTTCCAGAAGAGGCGAAGGACCAGCGCCTGCGCGGACGCGCTTTGGGGGCATTCCTCAGCAACGCCAGTGACGAAGTTCTGCTGAACCTCGCTTTTTTCGAACTGGTCTGCGCAACCCGAGCCCAAGTGGAAGCTCAGTTTGGCAAAGCGGTGCCGCACAAGGATGCGGTGAATGCAGTGTTCATGATCGTCGACACGCACCGCGCGGTTTCGAAAACCAAGCAGCCGCGACTGGTGACCGCGACTCTGCCGAAGCCCAACGGTCAAAGCCTTGGAGTGAAGGGGGCGGTCGGTTTGGCTTTGCAGGCACACGACACATACGCGGCCTCGTTCGATCGAGCGTTGCAACCGATGGAAAGCGTGCTGCTTGGGTTTGCTGATTCGGTTCGGTCCCGTCTTGACAGCAAGGCTGCCGTAGCCATCGAGACCTACTTGCGCGATCCGAAGGAAAAGCCCACGGACGCGCTCTTGGTTCGGGCTGCCGCCATGATTCGCATGGCTGCTGCAGCGCCGCGTTCGCCTGAATCAGGTCAGCGGCTGCTTGCCGATCTAGCCAAGGCGACCAAGACTCAGGTCGTAGACGCCGCGGTTCCGGGTGCCGACTGGGGACGGCTGGACTACTGCCCACCGTGCGGGATGGGCCACGTGCCGGCGGAATGCGTGCGATTCCTCGACTTCTTCGCCGCGGGCGAGGATGGCGAGCAAGGCCCCGGCACCAAGGCTTCCACGCCGGGGCGCTAAAAATCTGAACCAACTGGGATCCCAATTGTGTGGATGCCGTCGCGGCGGCGACTGAACCAGGCATGCCGCCCATACGATCTCGATACTGTGAACGACTCAGCCATGATCCATCTCACGACGAAAGCCCATCAGCTCGCGCTGCGACGCACGTTTCTCAAGCACGGGATGCTCGGTGCTGCCGGAATCGCCACGCTTCCGGCCTGGATTGAATCAGCGTTCGGGGTTCAGGACCCAAAGAAGGTCGACGGTGCCGTGGGCAATGAGTCTGACGACCCGCGGGTCCGCGCCGTGCGTGCTGCTTGGCGGCGAGCCAAGGCGTACGGCAAGCCGCTGATCGTGTTGGTCATCCCCGACGAGGACACTGACAAATACGCCCGGGGCCAGGCGCTTGGAGCCTGGCTGAACCACACGACTTCGACAAGTCTGTCGGATCTCGCCTTGGGCGAGGTGGCTTGTGCCACGCCGGAAGAATTGCTGACCGCGCTAGACATGGACCTAGATCGCGCGGCGAAGCTGAAGGGCGCGACTTTCGTGATGGCTGAAGCGGGCCGGTCGACTGAGGCGCCGACGCTGACATCTACAGCGGTGGAGATCACCGAAGCTCCCAACATGAGGGGCTTGGAAAGCTACGAGAAGTATCTCAAGAATTGCGCGGAGTGGAGTGAGCGCACGAAGTCAGCACTCGCGGCTGGGCTCACCGCACTGGTCGTCCCTAGCAAGGGCGTGCTTGTCGATCGCGCGGACGCGGTCCGTGCGCAGCTGGATGAAGTCAGCCGCGAAGCCTTGGAAGCTTGGTTCAAGAGCTCCGGTCCGGCACCCGCCGCCGCGGCGATTCACCGAGCGGCAGCCATCGTCCGCATGGAGTCTGAAGCGCCGCGCACGGCCGGTGCTCGCAAGCGTCTGCTCGAAGCGCTGCACGCAGCCATCCAAACGGTTGTGATCAAACAGCCGGTTCCGGGTGCGCGATGGGCGAACGGGATGGGCTGTGGTGTGACCTTCGAAGACGGTAAGAATCAGATGGGGATTGCATGCGGCATGGGCAGCGTGCCGGCGGAGTGCGAACGCTTCCTCCACTTCTTCGTGAATTGATCGACGCCCATGGTCCTCGTAGGTCTGACGCTGCAGCCCGAGGACGCATACTGCGACCTGCTCGACGCGGTGCTTCGCGAAGACGCCGACTACGTGGAAGTCGCCCCCGAGACTCTTTGGCGTCTCGACGCAGACGGCGAACTTGTGGCGAACGGTTTCCACGAACGCTTTGCACGGTTCAAGCAAGAGACAGACAAACCGTTCGTCGCGCACGGCGTGGGGGCAAGCTTGGGGTCCGTGGATCCAGCAGATGAACCCCGCCTGCAGCGCTGGTTGAAGCGCATCACCGCGGATTGCGCCGTGTTCGATTACCGGTGGTACACCGACCACCTAGGGGCAACCACGATGGCGGGGCAGGCGATGACGCTGCCCATGCCTTTGCTCATGGACACAACCATGGCGGAGGTGGTGCGAGAGCGACTGCTGCAGATTCAGCGCGTGGTCCCACATGTGGGCTTCGAGAACAGCGTCTTCTACTTTCTGCTCGGTCCTTGGCTAGATGAGCCGGACTTCTTCCGCGCGATCTTGACCGCGCCAAAAACGCATTTGCTTCTCGATCTGCACAACGTCTACACCATGGCGGTCAACACCGGGCACGACCCGCAGCGTTACATCGGCCTGCTCGATCTGAGTTCAGTGATCGAGATCCATGTGTCGGGCGGTACAATGAGCGATCCCGCGTGGCATCCCGACGGCAAGACGATGCGCCTCGACAGTCACGACAGCGAGATTCCCGAAGCCGTGTGGAAGCTGCTTGAAGGTGTGGCGCCGCGATGCCCAAACCTGGCGGGCGTCATGGTGGAGCGGTTGGAGGGAACGGTTGCGCAAAGCGATGTAACGACGATCCGCGATGAACTCGCCCGCGCCCGGAGGTTGGTGCATGGCTGACCAGAGTCCTGTCCAAGGTGCTCGAACCGAGGGAGTTCCCGCGACACGCGACGACCTGTTGCGGCTCGAAGCCGTGCTCGCTGAGGCGATGACCAGCGCAACCCCGCAGGCCGTGATCGACGACTTCGCCGGCAGGTCGGACTGTCCTGGAAGCATTCGCGAAGCGCTTGCGGCAATCGACGCGGACGGCTTGCGCATGACGCGACTGCTCGTCGCCAAACTGCGCTTCCAGCGGCTCATGCACGGCAGCAAACGGGCCGGACTTCTGTATTCAGAAGACCCGGCCCGGTTCGCCGCCGCTTTTCGTCGCTACAACCGCGACGTGCTCATGACGGCGCATGAGCCGCGCGGCGAGGCCGCGCTGTTCGAGGCGTGGTTCGCGGCAGCAAACGCGGACGCCTGACGTTTCGGTCTAGTACCGCATCAGGTAGCGGTCGAGCTCCCACTGGTGAACCTGGGAGATGTACTCTTGCCACGTCTGGCGCTTCGCGGCCAGGAAGTGGGTCGCAATGTGCTCGCCGAGAGCGGCCTTCACCACGTCGTCCTTGTCGAGTGCCTGCATGGCCTCGTTCAGGTCGCCCGGCAAGGTGCCAATCTTCAGGCGGGAGCGCTCGCGCGCGGACATCGTGTAGATGTTCTTGTTCACCGGCTCCGGCGCGTCGATCTTGCTGCGGATGCCTTCGAGGCCCGCAGCCATCGCGACGGAGAACGCCAGGTAGGGGTTGCAGCTCGGATCGGGCATGCGCAGTTCCATCCGAGTGCCGATGCCGCGGCGGTCGGGGATGCGGATCATCGGGGAGCGGTTGCGCATCGACCAGGCGATGTGCGTGGGCGCTTCGAACCCGGGGACGAGGCGCTTGAAGCTGTTGACCGTCGGGTTGGTCACCGCACAGATCGCGCGTGCGTGGTTGACGATGCCGCCGATGAAGTAGAGCCCGGTCTGGCTGATCTGGTGGTCTGCGTCTTTGTCGAAGAACTTGTTGTCCTTGCCTTCGAGATCGAACATCGACATGTGGATGTGCATGCCCGAGCCGTTGATGCCGTAGATCGGTTTCGGCATGAACGTAGCGTGCAGGCCGTGCTCTTTGGCAACGCGGCGCACGACGTACTTGAACGTTGTCAGCGCGTCTGCAGTGTTGATCGCATCGCCGTAGCGGAAGTCGATCTCGTGCTGGCCGGGGGCGACTTCGTGGTGCAGCGCTTCGACTTCGAGTCCGAGTGCGTTGAGATGCCGGGTGATGACGCGGCGGGCCGACTCGGCTTCATCTAGTGGCGCGCTGTCGAAGTAGCCGGCGCGGTCGTTGGTGTTTGTCGTGACGTTGCCGTCTGCATCCTTCTGGAAGAGAAAGAACTCCGCCTCCGGGCCGACCATCATGCGATAGCCGAGCTCTGCGGCCTCAGCAACCTGGCGCTTCAGCGTTTGGCGGGGGCAGCCTTCGAACGGTGAGCCGTCGGCGTTGTGCACGTCGCAGATCAGTCGCGCGACCTTGCTGCCGGCTTCTTCCCACGGGAACACCCGGAACGTGTCGAAGTCCGGCTTGAGCAGCATGTCGCTCTCTTCAATGCGGACGAACCCGTCGATGGATGAACCATCGAACATGAGCTCGCCATCGAGAGCCTTGGCGAACATCGCGCTGGGCACTTCGACGTTCTTGTTGTTGCCGAACATGTCGGTGAACGACAGCAGCAAGAACTCGACGTTGTTCTCGTCGAGCTGAGCCTGCACCTCCTGCATCGTCCGGTCGGTCTTGGGGTGTGGTGAGTCGACGGTATGCGTGGGCATGGTGGCGAGGCCTAGGGCCGGAAGCTGATGGTTTGGATTCGGCCTGCGACGCAGGCTGGATCCCGAAGGCAGAGACGGTGCCGCGGGATCCGCCGCTCGTCTAGGGGGTGATGCTCGAATTCTGCACGAATCGCAGAGAATGAGAGTCACTTGTGGCGATTCGACCTTCTCAAGAGGGAATCTTGAGGGGAATTCTGCATCGAGTGCAGGTGTGGGATGCCACCGTTGATTTTCGCTACACCGCAGGGGTGAGTTGTGGTCCCCGCGGACGGTCTGCAAACAGCAGGGGAGAACGGGCGTGGCGTCGCTGCTATGGTCCCGTGGATGACCACCACCGATGCCGCCATCCGCGCTGCCATTCAGGACAGCGTCGAGACCAAACAGCGCTTCCTGAAGGCCTGCCCTGCCGCCCTGAAGGAGCTGTGTGACCTGGCTTTGGCCACGTTGAAGCAGGGCGGGAAGTTGATGTTCTGTGGCAACGGGGGCTCGTCGTGCGATGCCTCCCACGCGGCGGGCGAGCTCGTCGGGTGGTTCGAAGACAAGGATCGACCCGGCTACGCGGCCCTGGCGCTGGGTCACGAGACCCCGTCGGTGACCGCGATTGGCAACGATGCGGGGTACGAGCACATCTTCGCCCGGCAGGTTGAGGCGCTTGGGAAGCCAGAAGACCTGCTCATCGGAATCAGCACGTCGGGCGGCTCGAAGAACGTCGTCGCCGCGATGGAGAAGGCGCGCGCCATGGGCATCAAGTGCGCGGCCTGGGCCTCAGAACGTGGCGGCCGCGTCAGCGAACTGAGCGACGTGACCATCGCGGTGCCGTCTACGAACACCGCACGGATTCAGGAGTGCCACCTGCTAACCGTCCACATCCTGTGCGCGGCCATCGAAGCTGGAATGCGCGGGTAGGTGGGGCTAAGTAATCACGCCCTTGGGGCCACGCAACGAACCCATCGGGTGTCCAGCACGTGACTGGGGGATACGCGGTTCACAGTTCCACATCGATCCTTCTGCCGGGTACGACGTGGATCGTTTGCGAATTTAGAAGATCGCCCGGCCCCTCCTTAGTGCCTGCGAACAGCTGAATGCGCCACGGACCCGGAAGACACGAGGGCAACTCGATGGGTTCTTCCCACGGGAACAAGTGGCTTCTGCCGTTCTGTGATGCGCGAACCCAATAGCCTGGTTGCGCCGGGGCGCCCAGTCCGATCGCGCCAGCCCTGACCCCGGTCAACTCCAATGTTCGGAGCTCGTCGGCCTGCAGGGTTCCGACGGGGTGCTTGAAGGGTTCCACGAACGGGCCATGGATCGAGAGCGTCAGGTCCACACGTTCAGGAAGTCCGTCGAAGCGAAAGTTCCCGAAGCGGTCGGTTCGGACTTCGTCCAGTCTTCGACCTCCGGGAATCCGCTCGAGTTCGCCGGTGCGTCCCTCGCGAAGTGTGGTGCCCACCTGTCCTGCGCTGTATCCGTGTTGATCCGTCGTGAGGCGAACCGATGCATCCGCGATGGTATTTCCGGTGGCGTCTTTCAGTGTGCCCTGCAGTGTGGCCATGGGTAGTAGCCAGTCGAGTCCCCTGATGTCACGGTCTAGCGTCAGCGGGAACCGGGCGTTCATTGAACGAGTTTCGTGCTCAACGACGACGATGTACTCGCCGCCGACTATGTTCGAAAAAGCGAAAGCGCCATCGCCGTCGCTGCGCACCTGGTAGCCGACAAAGTTGCCCTTCTTGTCGTGTGCGGGGAACTTTCCACCCCGGGCGTCGACCGGCTCGAAGTAGATGCGCGCACCACGGAGAGGGCCCTTCGGCTCGTGCACGCGACCTTCAAGGCGGTACAGGGAGTGTCCCGAGATCTTTAGTTGCACGCGCTCGCCTTCGCGAACGTCCACGCGCTGCCACTGGGCGTCGTAGTCAAAGCCGTCGGCGCGCCAGCTGCGGCGTTCGAGGCGTTGACGGAAGATCCACGCGCCGGGCGCAAGGTTGGCGAACAGCGCGTGCCCGTTCGAATCGCTGCTTTCGGCATGGTGGGCGAAGTATCCGTCGTCTGTCATCTTCGACTCAATGACGGCTTTCGCGACGGGTTTGCCGTGCGAGTCACTCAGCGAGATCTCCACGGACCCGCCGAGTTTCAAGGTGACCGGCACGTGCACGGCTTGGACTGGATCCAGCGTGCCCAATTCGATCCATGCGGCGGCACGCTGGGGAGCCTGCACCAGGAGCCACACATGTTCGCCGCTTACCCAAGGGAGTCGTGCGGTTCCGTCGACATCTGTCTCGGCGTACTGCATCCAGTTGCCGGATTGAAAGGGGCCAACGCGGATTACGGTCGCCAGGTACCGGCCATCATCGTCCGCAAGAAGCACGCGGGCGTTGGCGACTGGATCGCCTGAAACACCGTCCGTCACGGTGACGCTCACTCCAGGCCCTGGCTCGAACTCGAGTGTGCCAAGATCGGCGAGCTTGCCACGCCGTAGATTCACAGTGAGTTTGCGTTCGACGTAGCATGCTGGCTTGAACGCCAATTCCAGTTGGCGTCCACCTGGGCTGGCGGAAAGGTCGTCGTAGAGCACGTTGCCCCTCGGATAGCGCGCGTTCGAATCGGCGCCCATCGGTGGGAGGGCGTAGAACCAACCTGAGTCGTTCTCGGCCAGGATGACGCCCGATTCGATGGGGAGTCCAGATGATGCGTCGACCATCTTGGCGCGAAAGCCAGTGGCACCAAACCACTCAAGCTTCACTCCACGGGTGCCGGGCATGGCGCGAACCGGTTCGACTGCGGGGATCCTCTCCGAACTGCCGTCAGTTCGAAGGCGTGCGATCACCAGGTTCACTTCGGCGCCGGGCGACAAGCCGGTGAGTTCGAATCGACCGTCTGCGCGAATCGGTGCGCGGCGAGGCCACGCTGTCACGGAAGCGTCTGTATCGCGGGAGAGATCAAGCTGTCGTGATTCCACGACGAAGTTCCCAACCGCGTTCACCGGCCGATCGTGCAGTTTTCCGGTGATTCTTCCACCGCGTTCGAGTCGAACGGACAGTCCGGCGATTCGTGAGGCGTTGGAGTTGGCGGTCCCTTCGAGGCGTCCAACGCGGTAGCCCGGTGCGTCGACAAGGAGTAACCATGGGCCGGGCGCCAATCCAGATAGGGTGAACCCACCCTGTGCATCGGTGTTGCCAAGCGGCACGCCTCGGCCGGCCAGATCCTCTTCGACCCCAAACAGACCGCGCTCAAGACCGAAGAACATGCACGCGCCAGGGATGCCGGCGCCGTCTTCATCTTCGACGTGTCCGCGTAACTCGATGCCAGCTGCAAGCTGCACATCGCCGAGATTCGTCGATGCGTCTAGGTCGAACCACTCCTTGGAGGAGCGCCATGGTGCGTGTGGTGAGGCGAGGACCGTGACACACAAGTACCAGCCGGCGCGCAAACCCTCGTCGATCCGGAAGTGACCCTCTTCATCGGTAGTGGTCTCGATGACCGGTGGATCGCCGTCGAGGAATCCTGGTGTCTCTAGGGGAATGGGTGGTTCCCACATTGCGGCGGCCAGGACTCGAGCTCCCTGCACGGGTCGTTCGTCGCGATCGATCACCCGTCCGATCAGTCGCGGCCGGCCGTCCTCTGCAGGTGGCCAAAGTCGCTTGCCGTGGAGTGAAGCCTTGGGGCCCCCAGGCAGCTGCGTTCGCTGTTGTGGGTTGGCGGGCGTGGGTTGGGTTGGGTTGTCGTCGACGGCGCGATCGCTTCCTGGCGCGATGGACGCTTGGTTCGCCGGGGATTCAGGACCGTTTGGGGCGAATCGCTCGACGACTCCGGTGGAAGCGACGAACCAGCCGGCGATGAAGACCGCAGCAACGGCGGCGATTCCGATGATTGCGTGCTTTCCCGCGCGACCGTCCTGTGTCGTCATCCGGTGATTCTAGCGTGCTACCAGACTCACCGAATGCGGCAGCAGGAAAGTTCTCTTCCCACCACGAGGCAGCGCACGATTGCTGGCTGCAATGCGCAAGGTTCGGGCTACCCGTCGCCGCGGGGTGGGGCGGCGCTTGCCGGTGGGTTAATTGGCGGGCCCTTTTCGATCTCGCCAGCCACACGCTGCTTGCGCAGGCCTTCGTCGACCATCTTCTGGATCTTCGCCAGTTCGTCAGCCACATGGCTGCCATCGGCTGCGGGCAGTGCGTCGACGACGAGCTTCCACGTGGAAATGCCGACGTCTGGATCTTTGGTCCAGCTCTTCACCGGGTGGCGGGGGGCGACGGGAGCGGTGCGCGCCGCTTCGGTGAGCAGTGAAGTGAGGCCCTGGGCTTGCTCAACATCCGGTGCGTTCTTCGGTCCCGTCATCAAGATCTTCGTCTGCGTCGGGAACGTCGTGTTGGACGCTTGTCGGGATGCGGCGAACAGCTGTTCGAGCTCTGGGATGGGCTTCGGGCTGGTGACCACGAGCCAGTCGACGACACCATGCCAAGCCGGCACGGGCCATCTCAGACGGGTCTCTTCACGCATTCCGGGCAGCGTTGTGGTGCCGGGGGCGGCGACCTGTGGAGCGTCGGTCGATAGCCAGGGCGATGGCCATAGCGCGGTCAGGCCCATGTGCGGATGCCATGCAGCGACGTAGACGTGCTGCGCCGCGCCGGTGGGGACGTCGACGATCAAGTCGACTTCCTGCTCCGGCTTGACCTTTTGGTAGGCGACGGCGGGTTTGCCATCGACGCGCCATTCGACCACGGTTCCTGGGCCTGCGGAGGCGCCCGGACGTGGTTCGACGGAGAACACGGCGAGTGCAACGAGTCCCGCGACTGCGAGAACGAGGAAGGCGAACGTGGGGCGCATGGGGATGCTGCTCTTGAGGTGCGGCTCGAGGGCAGGGATCAGCCCACGAGGGGGAAGAACCACGGCAGCACGTAGGCGCCGGTCAACCCCACCAAGATATCGAGCGGAAGACCCACTTTCGTGAAGTCCCTGAACCGGTATCCGCCCGGACCAAGGATCATCAGGTTGGTTTTGTAGCCCATTGGGTTGGCAAAACTCGTGCTAGCGCCCAGCGCAACGGCGACCACGAAGGGCAGCCAGTTGTATCCACTGGCGGTTGCGGCGGTGACGGCGATGGGCGTCATCAGCACTGCGACGGCGTTGTTGGACAACACCTCAGTCAGCAGGATCGTACTGATGAAAAACACCGCAAGCATGCCATGTGGCCCAAGCGACGCGGTCAGGTCGGAGATCCCGTTGCCGAGAAGCTCCGACGTGCCACTGGCCTCCAGCGCCTTGCTCAGCGCCAAGGCTCCGCCCAAGAAGACGATCAGCGGCCAATTCACGGAGTTGTGTGCCTGACGCACGTCCAGGCAGCCGGTGACCACCATGCCCAGAGCACCGGCTAGAGCGGCGATGGGCGTCGGTACGCCCAGTGTGAACAGCGTGACCACCAGCGCGGTGACAAGTACTGCAGCGATCATTCGGTCGGTGCGGTAGCGCGTTTCCTGCACGCCTTCGATCAGGTGGAATTCGTGGCTGGCCCGGACGCGATCCTTGGAGTCGTCATCACCGAAAACGAGGATGACGTCGCCGCTGCGCAGCTGCAATTCGGCTTGGCGTTCGTTGCGGAGGTGCTTGCCGGCCCGCTGCACGGCAACAACCGACGCGCCATAGCGACTTTTCAGCCCGGCATCGCGGATGCGCCTGCCGATCAAGCTCGACGACGGAGACAGGGAGACCTCGAAGAACCCCATTGACTGCTGATCGACGTCTTCTTCCGGTTGCTCCAGCTCGGACGAACGCAGGTTGACGAGATCTGCTGCCCGGCCGCTCACCATCAAGATGTCGCCGGCCTGAAGCGTGAGGTTGTGGAACGGCGGCCACAGCAAGATCTCATCGCGGACCAGCATGAACGCCCGCGTGGTGCCGCTTGAGCTGTCCTTGCGCACTTCGTCGATGGGCTTGCCCAGCAGCGGCGACTGCGAACCGATGGTGACTTCGGTGACGTATTCCTTCGTCGCCGTGCCCATCTGCGCAGACAGCGACGGGATCGATGGCAGCAGATGCCGACCGATCAGTCCCAGGTAGAGCATGCCGACGCCCAGCATGCAGAGACCTGGCAGCGTGGTGGTGAACATGTCCAAGCCGTGTAGCTCGGTGTCGGGACCAGCCGCAGCGATCATCTCGGCCAGCTTGCCGTCGACGAGCAAGTTCGTGGACGTGCCAACCAGCGTGCACATGCCGCCTAAGATCGAAGCAAAGGACAGCGGGATTAGCAGCCGCGACGGGAACAGCCCGGTACTCGCGCAAATCGAAGTCACGACCGGCATGAACGTCACGACCACGAGCGTGTTGTTCACCACGGCCGACAGCACGGCCGCCATGCCCATCAGCAGGAACACAATCACGCTTTCGCGGCCGCCAGAACGCTCCAGGATCCGGGCGGCAAGGACCGAAGCCGCGCCGGTGCGCACCAGGCCTTCGCCAACCACGTAGAGCGCGGCGACGGTGATCACCGCCTTGTTCGAGAAACCCTGGAGGGCATCCGCTGCCGTGACCTCTGGCACCAGCGTGCACGCGATGATGAGCGCGACGCCTAGTACGCTCATATGCATCTTCTCGGTGGCGAGAACCGCAATTGCGGCCACGGCCAGCATCAGCACGTAGATCTGGGAAGGTTCCATCGCGACTTGCGCGTGACTCTACTCCCGGAGCTGCGATTCGCCCGTGAAGATCGCGACGTGACCACGCCGAAGTTTCGGCAGTCTGGCTGCTGGGAGCCTTCGACCGCCGGGCAGGCTGTGTAGCCGGGCGGTCGGGTGCTCTACCAGATCTCGATTTCGACCGGCTTGATCTGGCTGATGGCGACGGTGACTTCTGCGACGCGCTTCCGCAGTGCCTCGATCTCCAGATGCATGACTACCGCCTGGTCGTCGATCTGTGAGCGCTCCGTCCGCCGCGATTCTGCGGCATCTCGACGGGCTTCAGATACCGCGATCGAGTCGTGCACCGCTTGGAGACGCGCGCGGATTCGCTGCGTTCGCTGTGCAGCGACTTCGGCTTCCTGCGCCAGGTCTCTGCTGCGTACTGTCGCGTGTTCGAGTTCTTTGCGAAGCTGCATGACCGAAACCTTCGCCAACTCCAATTTCGTGCGGGTCTTCTTCAGCGACTCGGCAGTGGTTCTGTAGTCCGAGTGTGATTCTTTCAGCGTCGCGAGGCGAGACTCTAGATCGGCGGTCGTTGTCTGCATCTCGCTCATCTTCGACGTAAAGTCCGACGCGCGTTGTTCTGTTTCACGGGAAAAAGCGGAAGACTCCGCGAGTTCGCGTTGGCACCACTCCAAGGCTGACTCTTCGGTACGCAAGTCCAAGGACAGCTGGTTCGCTTCTTCGCGCAAGCGGATCTCTTGCTGGGACTCTTCAGCCGACTGCTTTGGAATCTTCAGGAGTGCATCTTGCGATGCATTCATTGTGTTGCGGCGAGCCTCGAGCGCTGCCAGGATGGTGTCGCGCTCGCGACGAAGTCGGTCGTGTGCGCGATCCACCAAGCGCTCGTGAAGGGACGTTCGCAGTTGTTTCAGGGTGGGTTTTACGAGATCTGCGGTTGTGACTTTGGGCTCAGTCTCAGCATTACCTTCGAGGTTGTAGGACAGAAAGATCCTGCACGCGAAGACCCCTGGCGGGTGCTGGGTGTACTCGCTGGTCGCGTTCACAGTTGTGTTGTGGAGCGGATGGCTCAGTGCAGCGTCTTTGTCGTCGAGAACTTCTGCGAGGACTTGACGGCGCTTGCTGCGCAGCAGGGAGCGAATCAAGTCGTGCTCAAGATGGACCGTGTCCGCGTTGTAGCGGATCACGACGATCGTCTCTGAGACCTGCGGCTGTTCTTGACCGTGAAGCGGGGTCCACGGAGTTGCGGCGGCAAGGAGCAGTACCGCGCTCGCCGCGAGGCGACGCAACGTTGCGCTTCGGTGTTGTGCGTTGGAGATCATTATGGGTTCAGCAAGCGAGCGGCCTGTTGGCCGCCCTGAGTTGATGGGAAGTGGTCGCGGAGATGCGCTAGCTGCGCGGTTCCGGACGGTTCGTCGGACTGACGCCGTGCCGAGGCGCACGCGAAGCTCGCCATGGCGGCGCGTTCGATGGCTAGGTCGGCTGTGTCGGTGAATGAATGCGCGATTGATTTGGTGCGGACGCGAAGAACTTCGAGCTCTGCCAGCAGCGCTTGCGCACCGGCCTCGAGCGCTTGTGCGGCAGCCGCCGTTTCTCGCCATGCTGCGTCGTCGGCCGTCGTTTCGGTCTGGTGTGTAGATCCGGCGGCGAGCGCATGTTTCGCGCTTTGCCAAAGTCCGAACGCTGCGAGCACCGCGACCAGTGCTGCCACCGACCGCCAAACGCGCTGTTGTTGTGTGCGTTGCTCGAGAGCAGCGATCGAAATCGGTGCGGTGGGTGGGCACGGCGCGCTGCGATCGGCGGCGCGAAGAAGGTCTTGGAGTTCGTCGGCTTGCGAACTCATGGCGCCACCTTCTTGTCGAAGAGTGCTGTTTCGTTTCCGGTCGCATCAAGCAGGGAGCGCAATCGATTCCGCGCGCGACTGAGTCGGGCGTCGGTGGCGGCGCGGGAAATTTGTAGAACCGCTGCGAGGTCGTCAATCCCGCGGTCTTCCAGGTACCGCAAAACCAAGACTTCGCGGTCGCGATGCCCGAGTCGGGCCATGGCGGAGCGGACGCTGTCCGTTGCCGTTTCTGCTACTGCGCTGAGCCCTGGATCTTCAGGTTGCCCGAATCGGTTCTCCGTCGAGCGACCGAACAACGACAGCAAGCGTTGCCGACGTCGGCTAGCCCGCGCGTGGTTGCGTGCGTGATTCACCGCGATGCGGTGGAGCCAGGCGGCTTCGGGTCCTTCCCCGCGGAAGGTATGGCGCTTGGTCCAGGCCGCGAGGTAGGCGTCCTGCAGGACGTCGTCGACATCCGTTCCCCCGCTGGGCCAACCGAGTAAGCGTCGCACCAGCACTGCGAGCCGGTCGTGATGGCAGTTGAGCACTCGTGCAAATGCAGCGGTCTCTTCTTCCTTGCCTTCCCGTGCTTCACGACCCCAATTGCCGTCGTCGGACGACGCCATGCCGAAAACCGGCGCGCCGGCGAAGCGGGGTTGGATTTGGTCGATAATGCAGGGGTGGATTGCCAAGGGTCTTCATCATTCACGACACTTCAGCCAGGGTGTCTCTGACAGCTAGTTTCCAAAATGCTATTTGGGCAGTGCCGCGCGCTTCGCCTCCGGCAGCAGAAGCCCCCAAGTCGCGTCATACGGATGCACTTCTTTGGTTGCGCCGTCCTCGTTGACGATCGGTCGGTCCTGAATCGCCCAGCGAAACATCGATCCCCGGAGGTTCGAAGCGGGAATCCCTGCTGCTGCCAACGCCTCTGCCGCCCGGGACGATCGCCAACCCACCGAGCAGTAGAGCACGATGTGGCGACCCGCAGCGGCGTCGGCCTGCAGCGTCGCGGAGTCGAGCAATGCGGCTTCTGGAATGTGCACGGCGCCGGGGATGTGGCTCACCGCAAACTCCTCCATCGCGCGCACATCGACGATGCGCAGTCCTTGACTAGGTGGGGAGGAAATCCACGCAGCGAGCGCGTCCGGTTCGAGTTGCTCTGCTTTCGGAAAGCGCAGCTCGACGTCCTGCTCCACGGCTGCCAACGGATCGGTTTCCTCCGCAACGGTCCCGCCCGGTGCGTGGACGGGTTCTGCACACGAGCTGACGCACCAGGAAAGCGTTCCTATGGACAGAGCCCGGGTCACGGTTGCTAGAGTGGGTGTCATGAAGTTTCGCTTCCGCTTTCTCGCCATCCTCTTGGTGGTCGCTGGCCTTTGGGGGTCGTGCTTGGAGTTCGATGCGCAGGACATCGTTGCGCGTTACGACCAAGAGAAGGATCAATTGAACCTGCTGCTTGTCTACCGAGGCTTCCATATCGAAACCCGTAACGGCAACGATAGCGGGCAGGCGAAGGCCAAAGCCATCGAGGATCTGCGGGAAGCCATGAACCACGGCAAGATGGCGTTCTGGGAAAACTGGCCGCTCGCATTGGATCCTGTGACCATGGTGGACCCGCCCGGATCCACATTGGTTGATCGGCACCTAGATGTCGAGAACGGCGGCTTGTTCACGGACATGGAGGGCCAACTGTGCGGCTATCAGTTCGTCCGCATTCGCAAGGTCAAGGCTCTGCTCAAGGCGGTCAATCCACTGATCGGCTTGGCGCTGCAAACTGAGATGGCCGCCTCGCGCAAGCGAGAGAAGTCCCGCGATGCGCTTTCCGCTCGGTCGCACATCAACCGCACGCTGAGGAACCTGATCGGCGATGAAGAGACTGCAGACCTCCTGATCGACGCAGTGCGCGGTGGGCACCAGTTCCTTTCGATCTCCGAAGCGGGGCTCCGGTTCGCGATGCCGTGCTCTGTAGCGTTTCATCGGCAGGCGCGGGGCGACATTCAGCGACGCGTCGCGGCCGAAGCGGCGAACGATCTTCGGCGTGCCACGAGGGGCCATCCGTCCATCCAGACAGAGGGTGGGATCGACAGCGTCATGGACGATCTGAAGACAGCCGTTCCTGATCCGCTAGAGATGTTCACGACGTTTGGCTTCCTCGCGATGAGTGACCTCGAGCTGTTTCGCGAGGATGAAGAGACCAGTGTCTTCCGGTGGGGCTTCCCAGGTTGCGAAGCGATGGAGCTGCACAAGCCGCCAAGCCACGAGTACAAGCCCGAACTCCTGGCCGCGCTGCGGGAGCTCGAAGAGTTTAAGATCGAAGAGAACGTTCCGGATCAGGAGCTCGCACGCCGATTCGATGCGTTCCAGACTCGCGACGCGAAGATGCCGAAAGCGATTATCGAGAAGCGTCAGTGAACCGGTTCCGCAACTCCGGCGAGTCGCTGCGGTGACTCAGTTGCGTCGGTGCACTCGCGTCGCCGATGCCTGGTCTGTCGGCTTGACCAAGATGTTGTCCAGGCACACGTGGCGTGGCCGCGAGAGCGCAAACGCCACGCAGTCAGCGATGTCTTCAGCAAGTAGCGGTTCGACGCCGTCGTAAACAGTCTTGGCTTTGGCAGCGTCGCCGCGGAAGCGTACCAAGCTGAACTCGGTATCGACCATGCCGGGCTCGACGAGCATCACGCGGATGTTCTTGCCCATCGTGTCGAGGCGAATCGCATCGCAGAAGGACTGCACCGCGCGCTTTGTCCCGCAATAGACTCCACCGCCTGGATACGTTTCGCGGCCGGCGATCGATCCGATGGCGACCACGTCGCCGACTTCGCGCTCGACCATCGTTGGCAACACGCGGCGGGTGATTTCGAGGAGGCCAATGAGATTGGTCTCGATCATCTCTCGCCAGGCGCGGCCGTCGGCGTCTGCCATCGACTCGGTGCCCCGCGCGAGTCCGGCGTTATTCACCAAGACGTCGACCGGACCATGGGCTTTGGTCGCACCCTGCAGAAACGCCTCGATCGATGGCTCCTTGGTGACGTCCAGGCTCGAGGTGAACGCTCCGGGGACGACGTCTGCCAGGCGTTCAACCCGTCGAGCTCCTAGCGAGAAGCGGGCTTCGGGATCATCTTGAGCAAGGCGCTGAGCAATCGAGCGACCAATTCCAGCGCTTGCGCCGGTGACGAGAATGTGGCGTGCCATGGGGCTTGAGTGTGCCTTGCGGCCGGGGTCACCGCTGCCAAAATCGAGCCGCGCCGCGGCCTCGAGGAGAGAAACACCGGATTTGTGAAACGGCAGCGGCTGCTCCGGACTCAACACCCTGCTGACCCCGGCCCGGCGGTTGCCGCGCCAAGACCCCATTCCCCATCCGTGCCATGCGACTCCCGATTCTCGTCTCGTTTCTTGTCTCCGTTGCCGGCTCAAACCTGGCCGCTCAGGAGCTCTTTACGCGCAGTGCGTTGGAGCACGTGCCGGACACAACCATGTTTTCGGCGGTCATGGCCGACTTTGACGCGGAGGGTGACCTGGACGTCTTCGGTTCGGGTCTACTGCAAACCAACTTCTTGGGGCGCTTCGTCGAGAGCGGGCAATTCAGCACCGGAGGCACGATCCTCGGCGCATACGACTTCGATGGGGACGGCAGGCCGGACCTGTTGGATGCCACGAGCAGCGGTTTGGATCGTCTGGGAATCTCGTTGAACCGCCTTCCTTTCACGTTTGATCGACGCTCGCTGGGGCTGACTAGTGGTTCTCAGGTGGAAGGCCACGCGGTTGCGGACTTCGACCAAGATGGCGACCTCGACATCATTCTCGCGCCCGCGACGCGTTCTGTTCCGGTGCTTCAACTGGTCAACGATGGGACCGGTTCATTCACCGATGTGACCGCTTCGCGCATGCCGCCACTGGGCATTCGAGTCGAGGGGGTGCACCCAATCGACTTCGACGGCGATGGTGACCTGGACTTGCTCGTTCCAGACCGCACCAGCGGACCGGTGAGCTTGGGGATCATGATCAACCAAGGCGGGGGGGTTTTCTCCGCGCCGGACACGACCCTCGTGCAGTCCGCCGGGCGAGATGTACTACTCATCGCCGATCTCGATGCAGATGGCGATCCAGACTTCCTCGCCAACGACGGTCGCCTGGTCGAGAACCTCGGTGGGACATTTGCCGATGCGGCGGTACAGCCGATGTTTCTCACCTCCTACGTCGATCTGGTGCAGTCAGGCGACATCGACGGAGATGGGGATCTCGATCTGTTCGTGGAATACAACGGCGGCAGCTACCGCGCCGGATGGTTTGAGAACGTCGGTGCAGGGATGCCGTTCGTCGATCGGCGCTTGACCGGTGCCATCGTCCGCCGGGATGTGAGCGCAGTGGAGGTCACCGACATCGACCGCGACGGCAACATGGATGTATTGGCCGTCGGTTCAAGGATTCAGGTCTTGCTGGGTCAGCCTTCCGGGGAGTTTGTGGACATGACGCCGGAGCTTCCGCAGGCCCAGATCTACGGCGACTACAACGGTGACGGTTACCTCGACTCGCTCTTCTACATCCGATTCTTCGAATTGTTCATTCGCCGCGGAGACGGCGTAGGTGGCTTCACCGAGTCGCGCACTGCGCCTGGAGTCGGTGTCGTCCGGGTCTTGAACCAAGCCGATGTCGACATGGACGGCGACTTGGACCTGCTGTTCTGGGGGCCGTGGCCGAGCAACGGTGCGGGGATCCTCGTCAACGACGGTGCGGGCAACTTTTCGCTGCGCGCCAACTCGATTCCGGGGAACGTCGATACGGTTGCTTGGTCTCGGTTTGGAGACCTCGACGGAGACGGCGACCCGGACCTGGTGGTGCGACATAGCCGTCAAAACAACACGGTGACCGAGGTGTTGATGAACGATGGCACGGGTGGCTTTGCCGTGGATCCGACGCGGCTCTTCCCGCTGTTCATG
>CBESZZ010000007.1:0-21456 GCA_965534055.1 uncultured bacterium
CGAGTTTACCGACCGCTATCCCGGCTGTGGCAGCGGCAGGAACCCGCGCATCTGGACCGCGCACACGCACACGTTGGACATTGATGGCGACGGTGTGCAGGAGATCGTCGTGAACAGGTTCGTGTTCGAGGACTTCATGAACGAAGCCCCTTGGACGTTGGTTCCTGCCTACGAGCTGCCAATTGAGGTGACCTTCGACAACGGCTTCAACCAGGTCGATCGCAACACCAGTAGCTGGGCCGTGGGCGATTTCACCGGTGACAACCGCGAGGACATCGCCGTGATCCGGGAAGACCAGCAGAACGTGCGGATCTTCGGCGTGACTGCAACGGCGACTGCCATCGCAGAGCTGCGCACGGTGCCTGTCTTGACCGGCAGCTCGCAGAACCCAGACTATCCGATCATTCTGCCCGTCAACGTCGACGTGGACGGGCCCGTGCTGATGTATTCGGAAGCCGAATACAAGCTGGTGTTCTCCGAGCCAGTCGTGATGGCTGCGCTCGCGGCCGCACCCTACCGCGATGGGATTGGGCAAAACGTCGGCAGCTGCTTCACCTCATTCGGCAACACCACGAGTACCGGTTCGAGCAGCGAGCGATCCGTCTCGGTCCGAGTCTCCGCGTCTGTGGGTGTGAACCTCGACGGCGGCGCGCTGACCCAAAGCGAGTTCGAGCTCAAGGACACCTTGACGGTGCAGTCGACGCGCAAGACCGGCTCGGCCTACAGCTTGGCCAAGTCGATCATCTTCAACTCGGCACCCTCGGAGGACACGGTGGTGTTCACCTCGGTGCCCATCGACCAGTACCACTACACGATCACGTCGCACCCGGATGCCTCGCTCATCGGCAACAAGGTCATCGTTAGCTTGCCTCGCGATCCGGTCACTCGGCAAGCCGAGCGCGCCTTCTACAACCGCACGGTGGTCGCCGGCAGCCCGCAGATTGACATGGATGTGTTTCAGCATGTGATCGGTGACACGTCGACGTATCCCACGGCGGGACGCAAGAACTCGTTGTTGGGCAGCAACAACGGGCTGCAGGTTGGGCCCCTGGGCGTTCCGCAAGGCGGCGGCAGCACGACGCTCGTGCTCGATGTCGGCACCGAGGTCTCCAACGGTGGCGCTCTCGCCGTGGACTACGAGCGTTCGATGATGGCTACGGCTGGTGGCGTGCTTGGCGGAGTATCCGTCGGCGTGAATTCCGAGAACTCTTGGCAGATCACCAGCGGCATGTCCACGACCTACACCGGCCAGGTTGGTGGCATCCCTGCAGGGAGCTTCGCGGCGAACCAGTACCAGTTCGGGCTGTTCACCTACGTGCACCGTGACCGTACCGGAGTGCAATACCAAGTCGTGA
The DNA here is from genome assembly GCA_965534055.1 of uncultured bacterium. Lineage (GTDB taxonomy): Bacteria > Planctomycetota > UBA1135 > UBA1135 > UBA2386 > CBESZZ01. The sequence continues at coordinate 1,356 of CBESZZ010000007.1, forward strand.
ACTACTGGGTCGAGCAGTGATTCGCTGACCCGCGCCCGAGTCGCTAGCGCTGCCCCTGCCTCGCGGGGGCGGAGCAGGCGTCGCTGCGCGACGCAGCTTGTGGCTCCAGGGCCGCCGGCTCACCGACTCCGACGGCGCCGCGTTCCCCGAGCGCTGGACTGTGGTCCACTCGAAGCTCGACCTCGTCTCATCGTCGCATCTGCTACAACAGGCGAATGAAGCCTCGACGAGTTCGGACCAACCAAGCCGCCCATGTTCGCAACGCGGTGTTGGTTGTTGGCGGACTCGCCGCAGTCGGCGCCTGGTGGTGGTCGCGACCGGTGGCCCTGCCGGCGAGCTACCACGAAGTCGACCTGGTCATCAGCGGGATGCATTGAGCGACCTATTGACCGATTTCGGTTCACGCGACCCTGGATGGGTTGCCCGGCTACTACGAATCACTGATCGACGGGCGGCAAGGTCGAGTGACGGTCCGCTTCGATCTAGAACGGCTTAGCGTCGATCGGATCGCCGAGGCGATCCGGCAGCACGCGACCTATGACGTGTTGAAAGTCGGCCCGGTGCGGGTCGCGCGGTAGCGCTAGCGTTCGAAGTCAGTCAACGCGTCGTGCGGCGTTGCCACACGACTTTGGGCACGTGGATCCGTTGATCGAAGGACCCGTTCCACGTGACGTCGAATCCGGCCTGTTGCAGTGCGTCCCTGACGATTGCTCCGACGACCGGCCCCTTGGCTTTCTCATTCTTTGGATCCATCGGTCCAAAGGCCAGGTAGAGCCCGCCTCCGTCTACGGCGCGCTCGGTGTCTTGCCCGTGATAGAAGCAGTAGCCCAGCACGCGGTCTGGGTGAGGGTGCTCGCCAAGTGCTTCGCAGCAGTCGCCGTAGCCATCGCTCTGGGTGTAGCCGGCATCCTGGAGCGCCAAGACGCCGAGGCCCGACATCGCGGCGAAGGCTCGGTCTAGACGGTCGCAGTCTGTGGTTTCTGGCCAAGTCAGCTGCTCGGCTGCAAACGCAGTCCATGCGGTCTGCAGGGCTGCTTCCAGTGCGGCTTCATCGCTGACACCCCAGTCCTCTAAATCTTCCATGAAGTGTTCGGACAGATCGCTCTGGTCGTAGCTGCCGGTGCGGACACAGCGTTGGATCTCCTCGACGAGGGTGGCTGGGATCATGGTGAGTCGTTGTAGCTCCTCCGCTTCGCGGATCCTGAATTCGCCCGCGATCCGGGATTGTGACTCGCCCCCTTGCCGCGCCATGCCTGCTTCGTCCGTTCTTGGGGCTGAAGCCTTGTTGGGGCGAAAGGCTTCCGCGTGGGGCTGTGCGGTGGCGCAATGCGGACTAACTGGTCAGATGCCGAGTGATGCGATCGACTGTGCCCTCAGGATCGCTGGGTGCTAGAGGCGAAACCGAGCGTTTTGCGGTTCGCTGAGCGCTTCCGCGGGCAGAATCTCCAAACCGGTGAAAACCTGAAACTTCCGGCAGCTCCTCCGACACGTCGATGGCAGAACCCAATTTCACGCCCCACCCAGACTTCCAACTCGTACTCGGATTTCTGTCGGGGGAGGAAACCGCCATTCTTCCGATCACCGAGCGCCTCCAATGCATTCCAAGGATCCTTTCGGCTCAAAATCGTCGATTCGGCTCGCCGCTCGATGTCCACGACCTCGCCGACCTGACTCAGGACACGACCGTCGTTGTGCTCCGCAAGATGGATCGGTTCAAAGGTCTCGCGCCATTCGAAGGTTGGGTCTACCGGATTTGCTGCTTCGAATTTCGAAACGGTTTACGCCGGAAGCGACGCAACTATCCAGTGCAGTCGCTCCAGCCGGACACGGATGTTGTGCAGGAGTCGAACATGGAAGAGTGGGCCGACAAGGAGCGTGTGCTCCGAGCGTTGGAATTGGTCGGCGGATTGGAAGCCGAACTCATTGCCGAGAAGCACTTCGAAGGGTTGACCTTCGACGAGATCGCCAAACGCCGAGAGATGTCACCGAACACCGTAAAAACCCGCTACTACCGAGGCATGGCTCGACTTGAGCGCGTCTTGACCAGCTTGAACGACCACGATCAAGACGGGGAGGGTTAGTCCAATGGAAGAAGAACAAATCAACATGCTGCTTGCTGAGGTCATCGCCGGTGAACGGTCAGAGCAAGATCCAGAGGTTGTGGCTGCACTGCAGTCGAACCCCGAACTTGCCGCATCGCTGAAGCGTCGGCAGTCCCTGGGTCGCGTGCTGTCCGGCGTCGGTGAGGATCTGCAGTCGGCTCCTCCCGTCGGTGAGGAAGCGAAGCTCACGGCCAACATCGTGAGTCGAGAAGTCGCCAACTTTGCTAGTGATCTGCAAGGCGCGGAGGCCGAGCCCAAGGGTGGAGCCGTCCACTGGGGTTGGTTCACGGCGGCAGCGGCGGCGGCGGCGATCGCATTGATCGTCTGGTTCTCCTCGGATGGTTCGCAGGGCTCCAAGGTCAACGCCGACCCGGGACCTCGATACATGCCCAGCGGGCCGGAAATCCACGAGTTGGCGGCGACCAGAGACGTCCAGGTGGGAGAAGCCGTGACTTGGGACTTCTCACAGCTCGGGTTTGAGGCGGATGATGCGATCCAAATCGACATCCATCTCAATCCGGACGACATGTTCAGCGACGACGAGGGTGTGAAATCGTTCCCTCTCCAGTTGCAACGAACATGGACCAGCCCCCCAGATCTCTTCAACGCTTCGGAGCAGTCCACAGCCAGCCTCAAGCTGTATCGACTGGTGGATCGCGAACTCAAATTGGTGGGGCAGCAGTCCTTGGTTCTGCAGCGCTAGTCGTTGCAGCGACGATCGCAATGCGGTCGTCGCCTCTGCGCGCGGCGGAACCGGTCGCGACGCGTCCCGTCGCTGCGATGCAGGACGAACTGCTGAAGCCGCTCCAGTCGCTGGAGAGCCTCCTGGATCGCCATGATGCGATCGCGAAGGACGCCGCTGGAAAGGCAGCGCGTCTCGCGAGTGCCCGCGAAGTCGCAGCGTTGATCCAGCCATCCCTTGACGCACTCTGCAAGTGTCCCCAAGCACGCCGGGATCGGCTGATGTCTCGGGCCCTGGCAAGTCTCGTGGAGATTCCCGCGGGGCCGCAAGACATGCGTGGCATCGCCCGGGTCTACGTCGCGTCGGCCTGGGTCCACGTGCGCACCCCAGAGCGCGCAAGCCAGTGCCTCGAGACTTGGTTTGCCGATCACCCCAATCATCTCTGGGCTGCGAAAGCCCTCGAGCAATTGGTGCGCGCGCACCTGGACGCGCGGAAACCTCAGTTGGCGGCCGATGCTCTGGAGAGTTACGGAGATTCATCGGTTCGCGGTGTGGCGGATCGATCGTTGCTTGGTCTGCTGCGGTCTGAGGTGTTTCGATCGCTTGGCAAGGATGCGATCGCGTTGACCACGGTCGAAGACACATTAGGCATCGTGGATCAAGCGCTTCAGGGGAGCGAAGAACTGTCCGCGAGATTGGTGCGTCAGTTGCAAGATGACCGCCGTTGGTTGCTTCGCGATCAGGGCGAGCTGTTCATGGCCGCGGGCCGCAACTTGGAAGCCTCGGCGGTGTTTGCAGGTTTGGCAAAGGCATGGAGCGCAGTTGAAAAACCTCGCTTAGCGGCGGAGATGCGGGTTTTTCACGCGAATGCCGCCTACGTGGTCGAGCGACTCAAAGCGGAGTATCCGCGTGCGGCGTACGATGAGTTGAACGAGGTGTTGCTCGGCCCCCTTCCTGCTCGCGTTCGAGCGGTTGGACTGCTGGATGCACTCCGGATCGGGTTCGCGGAGCACGCCCGGGCTGAAGCCGAAGGCGACACCGCTCGAATGGAGATCGTGGATTCTCGGATCCGATCGCACTTGGATGCGGTGCGCGAGGTGGACTATCGAGGCCAACAGAACGTCACGTTGCGGGCAGTATTCGCGCACCAGCAAGCGCGGTTGTTGCCGGACCCGGACCGTTCGGCTGAAGAGCAGCAGTCCGACCGCGAACGATGTGCGGCTGAGCTCCAGGAGTTGGCGCGTGGACTCCTCGCGCACTGGCAATTCAGCCCCCCAGAGTCAGCCGGTCGCGGATTTCTTGAACGCATCGATCCTCGGATGATCGTCTCCGAACTGCTGTGGACGCACCTCGTCGGAGTCGAGGAGCAGTTGGAGAAGCCTGACGCACTGATTGCGGACCTTTGCCGTGTCGGTGCTGCGTCGAGGCTAGGTGCCGTCGGCACCGCCGCGACGAAGGATGCCGACAAGCTCGCTTCGCTCGCGGAGATCCGCGCGCTGTTGATTCCGCGCGACTCGGGAATTCTCGTGTTCTTCCCGGACTACTTCGGTGTCCATGTGGTTGCGATCGACGCGGACGATGTGCGGTGGTGGCGCTTGCCGACGAGTTTTGCTGAGCTGAATCGCCACAATTCCACGACAAACAAAACGGTGTTCGCGCATCCCGAGGAGGTGCGCAAGTGGACCAAGAAGCAGTTGGCCAGGGTGGACAAGCGCTTGGTCTCCGACTTCGGAGAGCTGGTGCCAGCTTTCGCGCGGGAGCGCATCAAGGGTTGGACTTCTCTGACGATCGTCGGTGGTGGGTTCATTGGCCGCTTCCCGTTTGAAGCGGTTCCGGAGCAGGGTGGGGGATTGCTCGGTGAACGCGTGGCCATTGGTTACCTGCCGTCGTTGCAGTACGGCGTCGCGCGAAGTCGAGGTCTGCGCAAACTTCCGCGTCAAGCGAAGGTGTTGGCGTTCACTGTGGATTCACGCGACCAAGAAGCAGCGGATGGATCGACTGGGCTTTGGTTGCAGGATTCGGAACTCGCTCAGTTGCGCGCTCGGTTTGCGGACTTGGGCGATGACGTGGTCTATGCCAGCGACGACGTCACCTCGGCGATGGTGCGCGAGACGTTGGCCGAGCCGTTGGGAGTGATGCATTGGATTGCCCATGCGGGGCGCGCACCAGGTCAAGTAGTCGCGACCGTGAAACTGGCAGATGGTCCCCTGACCTCGGATGCGATGCAGGGCGTGAGCTTCCGCGGATTGGCGATCATGAGCGCGTGTTCTGCGGGGAGTGGCGCGTGGCGCCTTGGCGAAGGGCAACTCACCACAACACTTGGCGGAGCGATGCTTCGGGCCGGAGCGCGGGCGGTGATCACGCCCATTACCGAGATTCCAGTGGCAGACCACCTGCTGTTTGTCGACTTGGTACAGGAAGCAGTGCTAGCCGGGGCATCGCCCGCGGCCGCATGTCGAGACGCGCGACGGGAGCGGGCGTTGGCTGATCCGAAAGATCGTGTGGGTCGCCTGACTCGTGCCTTGGTGCAGGTGCATGGGTTGGCGCAGCAGCCGGTGTGGGAGAAGAAGGACTAGATCCAGCTTGAACTCTGGATGGGAATGGCGCGTCTCGAAAGCGTCGTTCCCCCGGGTCTCCAACCGCTGCCTCAGCCAAGCTGGAGCAGCAGTTCGGGCGAAGAAAAGATCGGCTCGGCCGGCACTGAGGCGCGTGTCTCGGCGGTTGCGGTTTCTCATGCGAGACCTGTCCCAGGTTGAAATGCAAAGGGACACGAAGCCCGCGATCGCGGTTGGATTGAGCGGTATCTGGAAGGGCCAGAGTTTCCCATCGCGACAGCCGCTGCCGACCCGGCTGAAACCAAAGGCCGCAACTCATCAACACGATGCACTGCATCGCGTGCGATCTCACGGGGAGGTTGAGTCGAGGGAGCCGGCTCGCCAACAAGCAGCGACGCTTGCGACTTCAGCTCCATCTCTTCACCGTCTACGCCCGCAAGCGCACCGGGTCGTCCGGGGAGTAACTTTGGCTTCGTGTCCGCGGCGGGCGCGCCATGAAGAACACTGAGCTGGCGGCAGGACTGGAAGCCGCGAACCGCTCATCCGCTGCAAGCTAGATCGAGATCGAGCGAGCGGCGTTTCCGGCTCAAATCGCTTCGAGCCGGACACTTCACGCTAGAGGGGTTGCCATGCGAGGGAGACGGTGGAGACCGTCGACATCTGTGGCCCTTCAGTCATGTTGCCGCCTGCGATAGGAGGCTCAATGCGGCTCGGGCGCCGGGAGCCACCCACGACGTCATACTTGTGATCGGAAGGCATTGCGTTCCGTGGACGCGGCGGTTCTCCGGGCGTGGTCACGTTGGCGGTGAGATACTCCTCGAAGTAGTCGCTCTCGCCGTTCGATGCTGCAATGGGCCCGCTAACCAGCGTGAGCAGGCTCGTTGGTCCGTACGAGTAGAACTCCTGCCCCAGGAGGACGCCGAAGACCATGCCGCCATACCGCTGCATGGTCTGGTCGGTCACCAGGTTCTGCGTGGTGTGAATAGGCGCCTCGAGGAAAATTCGGGCCGACTGAATTGGCCCACCGCCGGTCGGAAACTTGTAGATGCGGTTCTGGATCGAAGCCGGGTCCATGTCGCTGACCATGCCGCCATTGGCCGTTTGCGGCGCACTGACGAGTTGGTTCCACACCATCACTTTGACAGCCGGGATTCCTAGTCCGCCGAAGTAGTCGGTGATGACGTGAAGGTTTTCCGGTGGAGTGATGGTGAGATCAAAGGCCGGATTGGCGTCCATGATGAAGCCGTACTCCGGGGGGACGTCGTTGTTGGGGATCAACGTCGTCGCCGTGACGCCGGCCGAATACTCGCCCTCTGCGCCACCGCCACCATTGTCGAGGTTTTCGCCACCACTATCGCCACCACTAGTGGTAGGCGTGGAAGTGGCGAGCGCGACCCCCAGCCCCGTGTAGAACTGGAACGCTTTGGGGTGGTTCTCCCGAACCGCGATCAGGTCGGCTCCTGAGCCGATCTGCAGGTGGCGCGAGTTGTTGATGTCCGCCATCGCGATGGATCCGGATTCGCCGGTTCCAGCGCCTGACTTATTGATCGTTGCCGTCGCGCCGACGGAGAAATTCGGAGCGGCAACTGTGCGGTACAACAGAGCCGAAACACGGAACTCGGCGACAAACGCGTTGCGAAGCTGAATCACGAGGTCTTGGGCGCCGTCGCCGTCGACGTCTCCGCATGCCACATCGGTGGGTTCGGGCGAAGACGTGAGGGTGCCCAGATCGAGGGTGTAATCAGTGAGAGCGTTCCAAGTGGTGGTGGACTCGTTGTAGTCCAGCATCCGCACGTGCCAGACTCCGCCTTCCTTGGTGAGGCAGATCAGCTGATCTTCGACGTGTCGACGATCGAACTCGTTCAGCGGGTCATCCGAGCCACTCGCCGCGCGGCAGAACATGGCTTCGGTGGCTCCGGTGATCGTCACGCTGTGGAGGAAGGTGCCGTCAAAGCCGTAGACGTTCACGATGTGGTTGCCGCCGCTCTTTTCGAGCGTGGCCAGTTCACCCAGCGGTCCGGAAGCGTCGAGGTTGGTCCAGACGATGTCGATGAAGTCGCCCGTCGGGATCGGCTGCGTATTCAACGGGTTGATGTTCGAGTTCAGCAGGGCGCCGAACCGAACCTCCGAAGAGCCAGGAGTCGGCGTCTTGATGGTCGCAACTGAGAACGCGCCGCGAATGCCCGGGTACGTGGCGATCTTGGTCAGGTCGGTCCAAGCGGAGCTGCTGGTCACACTTGTCGTCGAAACGGCCTGTCCGTTTGGCGCCAAGGCGGTGTGAAAGTTGTCGCCATCGAGGATGAGCAAGGCTTCCATGGCCAGGCTGTTGAGCACGTCGAGGCTCTTGACGTTCGTCAGTCCCGCAACCGTCGTGGTCGTAGAGATGCGGTCCAGATCACGGACGACGCGTGCGCGGTTCCCGCTTACGTAGGCAATATCGTAGAGATCGTCGCCATCGCCATCGAACAGGGTCAGTTCTTTGCCGAGGTTCGTATCAGCGCCAGGAGCATCCACCTGAATGTGACGCGGCGAGAGGTTGGCGAGGTTTTGTGCGAGCGCCGGGGTCGCGGCGAAGGCCGCGAAACCGGCGGCAGTAAGGAGCAGGTTGGTATTCAAAGGGTCTCCGAGTTGGTCGTGGGGAGCGATCGGGAAAGGATCCCCGACTTGTCGATGGGTCGCGGCGCATCGAATTGGTTTCGAAAATCTGATTCGAAGGAGCAATAAATGTGAAACGGGTGCAAGCCTAGCCTCTTGACCGCCTGGTCGCTGGCTAAGAATCACTCAAATACGCTCGACAGAATACAACATCTGCGACCCGGAGGACGCCGGGATAGACGAATCCAGGTTTCGTTCCGTGGCATTCTTGCGGGTTCCCTTCCCTCGGCTGCTGCTTCAAGTTCAAGGGTGCCCAAAACTGGGTTTTGGAGCCACGCTTCGCGGTGCCTTGTTATGGGTGTATTGGGGCTCTTTCGAGCCGTCGCAGCCTCTGAGCGACCGGGCTCCGTCCACTGCGGAAAACTGCTCGACCGGCCGATGCCGCGATCGGGTTGGATCTGGGTGAGGTCGAGCCGCGGGCAAAAAAATGGAGCCTGTTTCGCGGGGCGCAGTCGTCGCGACACGCGCGGTCGGGCCGCCGTCGATATGCCGCCTGCGCTGCATTGTCCTGCGGGTCGATGCCCGGCGACTCTTCCCCTGCGCACTCAGCGACTCGGATGCGCTCGAAGAGCGGTATCGCAAGCTTCGTCGATGGCTCGGCATACCTGTGGCTGGCTTATTTAGACCGTCCGTGGGTGTTGCTCGAAACGCATTTCTACGATGGAGCGGGCCACGTCGACCTGACCCCCGTCCTTGCACCAGCGATGCTCTTGTTGGGTGGGGAGGCGGAGCGGCAGCTCTTTCACGAGGGCAGCCATCGCCCACGCGCCCATCGCGCGAGGCGACGAGGGGGTCAACGCGTTGCGACCCTGAGAGCTTGGAGAAACCAACGTGCTCGGCTTGCTCTGCGCGGTCGGGCGTCATACAGCTGGCGCTTCATGGCGGCCTTGTTCCAGCAGATTACGTTCCGAGGCGACACCAAAGGGCATGTCCAGTCGCTGCCGGGATTCCTCACGCATCATCGCGTGCCTGATGAGGTCAACGCGACTTCGCTTGCGTTCATTCGTCGGGCTGGCGCGGCGGTGGTTGAAGCTCGCAGTCTCGAGCTGTTCAAGCGGCTTCGAGATGCATTCGGCTTCAAGCGACGTGAGTTGATCGTGAGTGAAGAACCCGGACTGGCCGACTTGGCTGCGCCCGACTTCACCGTGCACTTGCGGCTGGACCTCGTGGAGGAAGACCCCAGCGAGTACGCACTTGTGCTGGAAGTTGACCAAGTCACTCAGCCTTCGACATTGCACACGCCGGAGTTTGACCGCGTGTTTCACGGGTGCTTTGACCGTGTGGTGTGCAGCCTCGATCGATCGTTGAATGTGGAAGACGTCATCGACCGCGTCGAGGACCTGGAGGATCCGGAGACGGTCGCGGTGGAGTACCCGCCCGATGCCATGTCTTGCGTTGTTCGTTTGGCGGGGGCTGCGACTGAACTGCGGTTCGCTGTAGATGGAGTGACGCTGCAAGCAAAACCGGGCGTGAGCATTGCTGAGCTTCTGCTGGCGGGAGAGAAGTTGCCTGAGTTGCTTGGGGTGGACGATGGGGCGCGGCTGTTCGAGTGAAGGAACGAGGAAGCGATCAGCCGCCCCGCAAACTTTGATCCCAAGGACCCCGTGAACCCCATCCCGATCCAGGACGGTACGCTCCATGAGATCACGCTCTTCACCGAAGACACGGCCGAGCAACTCCTCCACGCCATCCACGCGGAGGCTCCCTGGGAACAGCATTACGTCAAACTCTTCGGCCGCACGATTCCGTCTCCCCGGCGAACCGTCTGGATGGGTGAACCCGGCGCGACGTACCGCTACTCCGGCCAAATCCATACGCCGCATCCTTGGACCCCAACCGTCCTGCGGGTTCGCGATGCGGTGCAACAAGCCACGGGCCAGAGCTTCAACTCCGCGCTTGCGAACCTCTATCGTGATGGTCAAGACAGCATGGGTTGGCACAGCGATGATGAACGCGACCTCGGCGCGAACCCGATCATCGCTTCCGTAAGCCTCGGCGCGACGCGGCGTTTCCTGCTCGCGCACCGCACGGATACGAACGCCCGTTTGCGGCTCGACCTGCACTCCGGTTCGCTACTCGTGATGGGTGGCCCGATGCAGCGCTACTGGAAACACGCGATTCCCAAAACCAAACGGGCGGTCGGCCCGCGCGTGAACCTCACGTTCCGGCAAGTGCTCGTGGATCGCGACGAACGCGCTCAGGTTGCTCTAGTCGACTGACGACTTAGGCATCCCGTCGAAGAACTCCACCTTGCCGCTGGCGAGGCAATACTCAGCACCGACGACCAACAGGCCGTCTTCGCGAATTAGCTCTTCCACGATGGGTGATCCATGCCGCAGCTTGTTTGCGGAAGCCATGATGTTTGCGCGCACGGCGCGGGCCACCAGTGTCTCTTCGTCGACGTGTGGCGCGTCTCGATGCAGAGGGACGACGTGCGGGCGAATTGCGTCCACGATGTGACGCAGGCTGGCCGAAGGGCTCGCTTTGGGGTGTCGGACGTCGTCGACCGTTGCCTTCACGGCGCCGCACTCCGTGTGTCCAAGCACGACGACCAGACGCGTCCCAAAACCCGCAGCCGCAAACTCGACGCTTCCGATCTGCGAGGGCGCAACGATGTTTCCGGCCACACGGATAACGAACAGATCGCCAAGGCCCTGGTCGAACACGAACTCTGCGGGCACGCGCGAATCGGCGCAGCCGAGGATGATGGCGAACGGTTCCTGATCGCCGGGCAGACCGCGCTGCATGGCGAATCGCGGTAGGACGCCAGGCTTCATGAGTTCTTCGGTGAAGCGTCGGTTGCCCTGCTGCAGTCGGTCTAAGGCCTCAATGGCTGAGATCATGGGCCGAACGCTACCGCTCGGAAGCTCACCAGTCTGCGCGGAACCGCAGGATGCCGTCGCGCACCTTGCGATAGACCGCGCTCGTCGCGCGAACGTCGTGAGCGTTGTATTCGGCGATCTTGAGGATTTCACCGCGTTCGTACGCCGGCGCCACCATCGAACCGTCCATCGTTTCCTTCGGGCTGTCGATCGACAGGGCCCAGCAAACGACGTCTAGGTTGGACGGACCGCGACCGCGCTGACCCATGAGCTCGAACAAGTCGAGGTGAGGTCTGAGCGAGAACCGGTTGCTGACCAGGTCAACGCGCGCGGGAATCTCGTGGATCAGGCTTCGCGCCACCAGGAAGGGAACGTCAAATCCGCGGCCGTTGTAGGTCACCACCACGTCGGCTTGCCCAGCCAGCGCCCAGAATGCACGGAGCATGTCCGCTTCGGACATCGGACGAACCCAGTCCGGGCAGTTCTCGATGGTCGTGCCCTCGGGCGGGACCGCGAGCACGGTGACTTGTTGTTCGTCTGGTTCCGCATCGCCGTCGCCGACTGCAATGGAGACGACCTTGCCGAAGAATGGGTTCATCCCCATCACGGCGCCAGCTTCCATGTCGCGAAGCTTGGCGTGCTTGGCCAACGACTCGGCGACGGTGGGGGGCAGCTTGCGCTTGTCGTGGGCGGGAACCGTTTCGATGTCGAACACGAGTGTTCGGCAGGTGATGTCGCTCACGAGATTGAGTGCGGGATCCACAAGCTGTGCTAGCTCGACGCCGTCGTCAGCTGCGATTGCGCGCAGGTTCTCGACAACCAGCTGCACCTTGCCTTTGTACAGATCCGCGCGGCCGCGCACTTTGACCGGCGTTTCCGGGTCAAGCGCTTCCGCGGTTGCGATGGCGAGCTTGGACTTGGCCCAAACCTTGGCCGGCACCACGCAGTCCACGTCTGCGAGCACTAGGTCGAGGTAAGGGTCACCCGCGCGAGTCGTGCCGCGTCGCACGCTGCGTAGCAGCGCGTGAACGTCCCATGAGTGATCTGCGGGGGCGAGGTCCTGGAGGGAAGCTGCGGTTTGGACGCCGGGTTCGGACATGTTCGTGGTGGCCCTCAGGCGGTCGGCGCCTGGTAAACTCAGGTAGCGCGGTCAGGGTCTAGTGGGTGAAAGCCCGTCGGTCGATCAGCGGGAATGCTCGGCTGCAAACGCGCCGATGCGTTCGCACGCCTTGCGGAGCGTGTCCAAAGATGCGGCGTAGCTGATGCGCAAGAACCCTGGAATCGCGAACGGCGTTCCCGGAACCGTGGCGACGAGTGCTTCCTCGAGCAACCGCGAGGCCAACTCGATGTCGTCGCAACCGAGCTTGGCGCAGAGCTTGCGCGCATCGGTCAGCGCATAGAACGCGCCCTTCGGCATCTTCACGGATAGCCCGTCGATCTTGTTGAGCGCGTCCACGATGAAGCGTCGGCGTTCGTCAAATGCGGTATTGCGACGCTGAAGTTCGTCGTCGAGGGGCGCTTCGCACGCGGCCTGTCCGGCGGCTTGACTGATGCTGCTCGGGTTGCCGATCACCTGGCTTTGGATTCGTGCCGCCGCTTTGACGATGTTCGCTGGCCCGGCCATGAAGCCGATTCGCCAGCCGGTCAGTGAGTGGCTTTTGCTGCCGCCGTTTACCACGATGGTGCGTTCGCGGGCCCCGGGAAGAATCGCCGGCGAGACGTGTTCGACGCCGTCGTAGAGCATCGTGCCGTAGATTTCGTCGGTGATGATCCACAGGTCGTGGGCCACCGCCGCATCGACGATCGACTGCATCTGGTTGCGGCTGGGCACCGCGCCCGACGGGTTGTTCGGGTAGTTGAGCATGATGCCTTTGGCGCCGTGCTCCTTCGCGGCTGCGGCGATTTGCTCACCCGTGTGCACGAACCCCTGTTCGGGCACGGCTTCGATGTCGATGGGGACGCCATCGGCCATCTTGACGAGGTCGGGATAGGACACCCAGTAGGGGGTCGGCAGCAGCACCTTGTCGCCGGGTTCGACCAGCACCGAAAGCGCCATGTGCAGCGCCGGTTTGGCGCCCGCGGTCGCCATCACTTCCTGGGCCGAGTAGTTCAGCCCGAACTGGGTGTTCAGCCACTTGGCACCCGCCGCTCGGAGTGCTGGTGTCCCTGCGGCGGCTGTGTAGCGGGTTTGGCCATCGCGAATCGCGTCGATTCCGGCCTGAGCGACCTGATCGGGGGTCCCGAAGTCCGGTTCGCCGGTCGAAAGCGAAATGACGTCGGCCCCTTCGGCCTGCATTCGCTTGGCTTTGGCGGCGATGGCGAGGGTTTTTGATTCCTCGATACGGCGCGCGCGGGAACTCTCGGTGAGGGCCATGGTGAATCTCGTAAATCGTGGTGCCGTGCCAGGCCGGAGTTTCCGCGGCGCTTGCGGCGCCGAGAATGAAAAATTCGCTCCGTGCCGTCGGGCGTCAGGCGGCTGTGCTGCCCTGCATCAGACCCTGGTGCTACCTAAGAGGCAAACCCGCATTGCGTCGACGGTCCGTTCGAAAGGTCGGCTTCGGATCGCTGGCTTTCGATTTCTCGAGTGAAACGCAAGAATGCACCGTCCACGCAGTCCGACCCGGTCGTTTGGCCGATTCTGTCGCCCGCGCCTCCGCCGCCGATCAACCGCCGCCCGCAAGCCGACGCCACACCATGGCCAAGAGAAAGACCTGGAAGATCCTGGGCACCAGCCTCCTGTTGCTGGTCATCCTGCTTCTGCTGTTCATCGTCGCGTTCGTCTTCAATCCGCTCGAAGGCAGCGTCAAAGACGTCCGTGACCTCGTGCCGCGCTCCGCGGACTTCTACCTGCGCAAGCAGGAGTTGGCGGATGACTTCACGGAGTTCCCGTCCACGGAGTTCTGGGATCGGTTCGCCGCGACCGATTCTTGGCGCAACCTGAAGAACGGTCCGCTGGTGGCTGGGCTTGACCCCCAGGCGTTGGCCAATGCGTTGGCGCAGACGCGCGACCTTGTCGAGCAGGTAAAGCGCGACACGAGCGGCTTCATCGATCCGGTTCGCGACATCGTGGGCTCAGAGATCGTGATCGCTGGTGAAGTCGAGGATCGATCCGGCGCGCGCCCGGTGCGTTTGGATCCGCCACGCTATTGCGCCTACATGCGGGTGAGTTGGCGGATCCGTGCCGCATGGGGTCTCGCGCAGTGGGGCTTCGTTCAGGAGAAGATCGCCGCGAACGGAGTGCAGATCGCCGAGGAGGGTGAACTGCTGCAGGTGACACCGCCCAACGGTTCGCCGATGTGGGTCGGACGACATCTGGATTGCCTGATGATCGGCAACGACCGCGGCTTCGTGGAGCAGTCCTTGGCACTCGCGGATGGTTCAGCCGACGTCGAACCGCTGGGTGTTTCGGCGCGCTACACCGAAGGAGTGCGTGAGCACTTTGACGATTGGACGGAGCGGGTGGGCGATTCGTTCGGCGTGGAGACCGCCGAGTTCGTGTTGCGGCCCAAATCGATCCCAGGGTTCGAAGAGTTCGCGGCCTCCTGGCCCAACCCGACGAACCCTGACAGCATGAACGAGCGCGTGCTCGCCTCGTTCCTGAAGCTGGCCAACTGGACGGACTTCGCAGGCACCGTGGCCATGAAGCCCGAAGTGCTGAGCCTGATCGGCCGCGTCACGCTGAACAGCAACCTGCACACGCCGTTTCAAAGCCGGTTCTTCGACGTGGACACCGAGGCGCGGGGCCGCTGGCTCACACCGTTCTTGAAAATGGTGCCCGTCAACGTGTGCGCGGCCGCCGCGATGCGGATGCCGGCGGGCGACTTCCTGCGGGAGATGTATGAGTCTCTCGACCCCCAGGGCGAAAAGAAGCTGCTCGACGACGCGATCCGCGCCACGCAGAAGTACCAGAGCGTGCCCGAGCTGATCGACACGATCGGCATCTGCTTTTTGCCGCGGACCGGTTTCGTGTTCCGCAAGAACATCCCCGATCCTCAAATCCCGGTTGCGGCCGTCGAGCCGGTGCCGCAGATCGCCTGGGTGTTGTGGCTGAAGGATGGTCTGAGCGGACCCATCGAACAGCTGATCGAAGCCATGAAGACGCACCACCAAGCGCTTGGCTTCCAGAAGGTCTACCGACTGCCGGCGTTCGCTGGTCAGGAAGGCGGTGAGATCCTCGAGTTCACCAACCCGCAAATCCCCGGCACCGGGGAGATTGCCACGCTGTTGTTCCGCGACTTCTTCGTGCTGAGCAACTCGGGTCCGCTGATCAAGGACATGCTGCAGGTTCGCTACGACCAAGGCCAATTGGGCTCGATCTTGCAGAACAACGACCTCGCGACGTTCCAAGAAGAGATGTCGCCAACGCTCAACGGGTTCATGATCCTGCAGGGTCGCGAGATGGGTGAGCTGCTGGCGGACCACATGGCGCAAACCGACCGGCTTTCGGCAAGCACCCCGGACGCCGACTGGAGCTTCCAGAACCGCGACACGGCTGTGCGCTCCGTGCTGAAGAATCGCTACCCGCAGTATCGAACCCGCGCTGCGGTGCCGAAGGCGGAGGAGCGCGCGTTCGAAGACGCGGTGGCCGATGCGCTGCAAGAGATGTGGGCTTCGGACCGCACGTCATTCAATCGCACTGATCGTCAGACGATGCGAGACTGGATCACGCTCACCGGCGCGTTCCGCACGGCCTTGGCGCAGGTGCAGTTCGAGCGCAACGAAATCACGCTCGAAGGCCAGGTCACGTTGAACCTGGGTCGGTAGGTCGGACGAGGCTCGAGGGGACCATCCCTCGGGCATCACTCGGCCAGCTGTGTGCCGGGCTGCGGAGAGAAACGCATCCGATCGGATGGTCTCGTCGCGTTGCTCGCGCCGCGCTCTGCGCGGGACTCACTCCTGCGCGCGCGGCGTAGGAGGAGAAGTGGTGCCGAGGACAGGAATCGAACCTGCACTCCCAGTAAAGGGAACCAGCCCCTCAAGCTGGCGCGTCTGCCAATTCCGCCACCTCGGCCCAGGTGGTGTTGCTGCGACCGAAGCCGACAGCGAGGCGGCGCAGAAAGTAGCAACGGGTCCGAGGGTTTCAAGCCCGCGCTCTCCGTCCGCCTTGGGCGGGCGGGCAGTTGGCCTGTCTTGCGGGTGGACGAATCGCCAGGAGCGCGGCTCCACTCGGTCAGCGGTTGCTTCTCCGAATTCACTGATTCGCCCGCCCTTTTCGCGAACCGACCCGGCGTGAAGCTCACGCACCTGGCCGATGCACCTCCCGTGACCTAGCGGCTCAGCGGTGCGGTGATGCCTTCGCGGATCGCGCGCTGGGCAGCGGAAACCTCGTCATCGGGCATCGGGTCCAGGTCAAAGACGACGGTGCGGCTGGGTTCGACCCCTGCACGAACGGTGCGGTTCTGACCCCCCACGGTTCGGTACGTGACCGGTACGCTGAGCCGTCCGTCCGCGAATGCGTCTTGGTGAGCTTCGACGTAGGCCGTCAAGAACTCGGCCAGGGACTGCTCGCCCTTCAACGCATCGCTGCCCCATTCCTGCTCGTCCACCGCGACCAAGATCCCCGCGCCGCGCAGTGGCTGCGCGCTGGACGATGCATCAAGGCGTGACCAATCGGTGAACGTCGGCTGTCCGTCACGGTCGACGCGCAATCCTCGCAGGATTGGCTCGGCGGTCTCCTTCAGCTCCACCCGCATGCCGGCGTGGCCAAGGATCTTCGCGTAGTCGGGCCGCACGGTGCCCGCAACGTGGCGATCAAACCAGGCCGCCATGTCGATGCCGGCTACCTGCGATGCAGTGGTGACGATCTCTTCCGGGGTGAGTCCGCGATGTAGCTTTTCGCATCGAGCGAACAAGGCGCGCATCCAATCGTCGGCCGATCGTTCGTTGTTCGTGGCATGCCGGATTTGCAGGTCCACCAAGAGCCCGAGCACGCAGCCAGAGTTGTAGTAACTGAATCCGCGGTCGGGAGCGGCGTTGTCCCACACTCGTCGGGATGCCTGCTCGGATGAGGTGGTGTAGCGACCCGCGCGGTTTTCGAAGCTGCGGATTTGACCGCGCATGCGCTCCCAAAATCGTCCCGGGTCGGAGTGGTCAGCTCGGCTGAGCAGCACGTCGGTGTAGTACGACGTCACACCTTCGGCGAGCCATAGACTGTCTGTGCGCACCGGGCGGTCGTATTGAAACGGTCCGAGTTCGATGGGGCGGAGGCGTTTCACGTTCCACAGGTGGAAGAACTCGTGGGCGGTGACGCTTAGTCCGGTGCGTGGCGAGCGAGCGAGGCTTCGTCGGGACAGGCCGATGGCTGTCGACGTCAGATGTTCCAGGCCACCGCCGCCGCCGCGCGGGCTGGCGGTGTAGAGGAACACGTAGTGCTCCACGGGGATGCCACCGAAGACGTGGCCGGCCTCATCCACGATCGCTTGGATGTTTTCGATCCAGGTGTCGGCCTCGAACTCGAGGTCTTGGCCGGCGTCGAGAACGACGTCGATCTGGGCGCCCATGGATTCGAAACTCCAGGTTTGCACCGTGCCGAGCTTCAGGGGGCAATCCGCGAGGACGTCGTAGTTTGGCGCGCGGAACGCGTGCGGTCCTATCGAGTTTGCGTCGCGCTCTAGGCCGCCGTAGACGTTCCAGCCGTCGGGCAGATCAAACGAGATGGCGCAGGGTTGGTTCTCCAACCCTTTTGCGTAGACGTAGATCGCGGGGCCCTCAAACGTGATGGCGCGGCGGGTTTCCGGTTGGAACATGAACCGGTCGTTGGGGGCCACGAGCGTGCGGTAGGCGAACGTCACGTCGCTCAGCTCCTTGCCCGGGGGGGTGAGCACTTCCCAAGCGTTGTCGCGAATTCGCGTGGTTTTAATCACGTCATCTCGCTGCTGGTTCGCGAAGGCCGTGATGTTGCGCATGCGGCCGGCAAACGGACGGCGGCGGTAGGAACCAGGAGTCCAGATTGGAATCTCGAACACCAGGCGACCGTTGCTCGGTGGCGGCACCGTCAGCGACACGTCGAGGGGGACTGCTGTCAGTCCTGGTTCCTCGACGACCGCAAGCAAGGTCTCGGCCCGGACGCTGTAGCGACTGCCCTGGAAGGCTTTCGGCGCGTCTTGTGCTGCCACGCTTCCATGCGCGGTGAGCGCACCGAAGAGAAAAAAGACGCCTAAAAAATTCGGGTTGTGCATTGAGTCAGGAGTGCGGTGTCGGGCAGTCCGACAGTAGAGATTCCGTGCCATGGTGGCTACGGAACGGCGCCTGTAGAGGCGTTGGAGGCTCAACCAATTGGGCGTTTTCGGATGGGAAGAATCACCTCGATCATGGCTTGTCGATGTTCCCTCCCGCATGGCTATGCTCGCCCTCGATGCCCACGCCGAAAGAATGTTTCAGCTCGCCAGCCGAGCGCTCACCGGCGACCGCTGCCCCAGCAGCGATCGCGGGCGCTGTGCGCTTGCTTACCGATGCCGATCCCAAAACGATCGCAGCGTGCCGTCGGCACCTGCTTCGTGGTGGTGCGGCTGCGCGTGAAGCGTTGGAGTGCGCCGCTGAAGCGCAGGATCCGCGGCTGCGAGTGCGGGCACGCCACATCCTGCGCACGTTCGACGTGCAGGATTGGTTCGTTGCGCTGCGCGCAGTCGACTTGTCGGCGATGGATGTGTTGGACGCAGCGTTGCTCGCATCTGCGCCTGCCCGTGCGTTTCAGCCTCTGACGGAGGGCGCTGACCCGCACATCTCAATTCGCGCGTTTGTGGAAGCGGAGGGCGAGCGCCTGGCAGCAGTGTGCCGCGGCCGCACCGCGGCGACGTGCGCACGGTTGCTCAAGGAGCGACTTGCGGACACCTTGGGGTTCAACGGATCCCATGGGGCCTACGTCTCGCTCAGTGATGTCGCCGTCGACCAGGTCTTCGACAACCGTCGCGGCATGCCCATTGCGCTCTCGGTGCTCTACCTCGCGGTCGGCCGAGCCGCCGGATTGGACATGCACGGCGTGGCGTTGCCCGATCATTTCCTGGTGCGCATTCACGGTGTGCGACCAATCCTGCTCGATCCGTTCCACGGTGGCCGCACGGTCACGAAGCAGGACTGCCACCGCTACCTGCGCGTGGCGGGATTCGAGCCGGCAGGTCGCGACACGCTGCGGGATCTCTCCGACGAAGAAATGATCGGACACGTGCTGCGCGCCATGCTGCATGTCTTCGACAAGCGGCGCGATGGCGACGTGTGCCGCGCGCTGACCCGCGCGCTGATGCGGTTCGAGACCGTTTAGAAGCAGTGCGCGTCGCGGGGTGACGTAAGAATCCCTGTGGTTTTGCCGGCCGCGGATGCCGGGCATCGGTTCTGATGCACGCATGCGGCACGAGCGTTTACCCTGCGTTGCGGTTGGTTTGACTGCCCTTGTGCTGTGGATGTGTGGCCTGTGCTCGTGCAGTGGCATGTTGCAGCACTGGCGGCCGGACGAGCCGAGCAGCTTCGCCGCTGAAGCGAGTGCGGTGGACCTGGGCGAACCGCTGCTAGTTGGGTCGGCTGCCCGTGACGTCACGCCCGACTTTTCAACGTGGCTTGCGGGCTTCTCCCTGGGGCGTGAAGCGACGGGTGTGGCGCGGCCGCTCGAAGTGCGCGCGATGGTGATGATGCGCGGGTCGCTGCGCGTCGCGCTGGTAGGAATCGATTCGTTGGGGTTCTCGCGCGAGGACGCGGATTGGATCAAAGGGGGGATCACGGGGTTCGCGAACGGCAACGTGTTCTTGGCAGCGAGCCACACGCACGCGGCTCCGGACCTGATTGGGATGTGGGGGTGGTACTTCTTCACGTCTGGGCGCGACCACCGCACCCTGCAGATCCTGCGGGAGCAGTGCGCGGCTGCCGTCGCGGAAGCTGTTGCGCGTGCCCAACCAGCGGAACTCTCGTTTGGTCGCGCGTCGTTGCCCGACCGCGGGCTCGTGCGGAATTCCAATCGTCCAGGTGTCTTTGATCGTGATGTCAGCGTGCTGCACGCGCGGCGTGCGAGCGGCGACGGCGAGCCGCTAGGGACGCTGCTGCATCTGGCGTGTCATCCGGAAGTGATGTCGAAGGGTCTTTCCTTGCTGTCGCCGGACTTCGTCGGACCACTGTGCGATTCGTGGCGCGAGAGCGGCTTGGGTCAGGCGGTGTTCTTCAACGGCGCGCTCGGGGCGATGATCACCCCGGACGTGAAGGAGCGTGACGATGGCGGCGTCGTAGCGATGGGCGAGGAACTCGCGGCGATCGCGCGTCGTGCGTTGGATTCCGCGACGCCGCTGCCGGCGGATGCATTGA
>CBESZZ010000008.1:0-19879 GCA_965534055.1 uncultured bacterium
AGCCAGCGGCGTGACGCTGCAGGCGGACAAGAACAGCAATCCGAGCAGGGCGAGGTTCGAAACTTTCATGGCAGCTGACCTAAATTCTGAAACCGCGCGACGCATCAATGTGCAGCGCGTCGTGCGTCCAGGGGCGCGAGCGCGACCCCCACAACCAGCACGGCAACAGCGCCGACCAAGTTGTACCAAAGGAACTCCACACGCAGCGTGAAGTGGACGAGGAGGACTGCGCCCATGCCGGCCAAAATTCCGAAGAATGCGGCTCGAGATCCAGCTCGGGGCACAAAGAGTGCGAGCAAGAAGACGCCGAGCAGGCTCCCGTAGAAGAACGAGCCGATCTTGTTCACGATCTCGATGACCGAACCGCCACCTTCAAAGCTCAACGCAGCGATGGTCGCCGCCGCGCCCCAGAACACGGTGCAAACCCGACTCGCGATCAGGGCGCCGCGATCCGAAACGGACGGATTCACCCAACGCTTGTAGAAGTCCACAACCGTCGCGGACGTGAGCGAGTTCAGCGCGGAGTCCGCACTCGACATCGCTGCTGCAAAGATCGCGGCGATCAATAGGCCCAGCAGCAGGGGCGGCACCTGACCGCTGTCCAACAAGAAGCTGGGGAATACAAAGTTCGTATCCTTCGGCGGCTTGACCTCGTCCAGCGCCTTGCCCTCCGCGGTAGCGAAGGCCAATTGCCTCGCATCCTTGCGAACCTGCACAACCTCTGTGACCGCTGCGCGGTATTCGGCGCGCACGGCGACGTCACCGGGCTGCGCAGCGAGTTCGCGCATCGCCGTGCTCTGCCGAGTCTCCGCGGTCTCGAAGCGCGCTTCCAGACCCGCCCGCTCTTCGGCAATTTGTTCGCTCGCGAACGCGGCCTGATGATCCGGATCGTAGAGCAACTTCCCGCCGTTCATGCCGTGATGCACGAACAACAACACGCCCAAGAACAACACGACCAGCTGCATCGGGATCTTGGCGAAACCCGACATCAAGAGCGCCTTGCGACTCTCGTTCGCCGTTGGGTTCGTGAGGATCCGCTGCACCTGACTTTGATCGCAACCGAAGTACGACAGCATCAAGAACAGCCCACCGAACATCCCGGACCACAGGTTGTACTTCTCTTCCCAAAAGCTCGGCATGCCATCCGAGGCACCGGATGCACGCGGAATGAAACTCGTGCTCGCCGGTTCAACAACCACAGCATCCAGCTTGCCGGCCGCTCCTGCGACTTCGAGAATTCCGCTGAAGCCCAGCTGAGGAACAAGCTGCCAAAGCAAGATTGCGAGCAGCGCAAACAGGCCACCGATGATGACAACCATCTGCTTGACGTCGGTCCAGATCACCGCGGAGACCCCGCCGATCATCGTGTAGAGCGTCGTGATCGAACCAATCGCGACCACGGCAACCGTTGCATCGATGTCCAGCAGTGCTGCAAGCACAACGGAAGGCGCGTAGATCACGACGCCGAACGCCAGGCACCGCGAGATCAAGAACACCGCACTTGCGAGCGTTCGCGTCGCGGGTCCGAATCGATGTTCGAGGTATTCGTACGCAGTCAAGATCGGCGCACGCCGATACAACGGTACGAAGAACACACAGATCAAGACCAACGCCAGCGGCATGGCGAAGTAGATCTGCACGAACGACATGCCGTGGTCGTGGCCCTGTCCCGTGGTTCCGATCACCGTGATGGCAGAGGCCTGTGTCGCCATCACCGACAACCCCGCTGCCCACCACGGAATCGAGCGACCACCCGCGAAGTAGCCCTCCAGGTTGGTCGACTTCGATCCCCGGCGAATGCCGTCGATCACCACCCAACCGATGAAGAGCGCGAACACCATCCAATCGATAATGCTCATCGCGCCCCCGGCAACGGTTGGTTCCAACTGGTCGTGAACCAGAAGAGCAAGCCAATCAACCCAAACGCGCAGAGCAGCACGAGCACGTAGGTCCCGCTCAAACTTCGCTCTGCAGCGGACACGTCAGGTTGCGACGATGAGGGTTCTGTCATGAGCGCGGTTCTCCGGTTTGGTGTGACTCGGTGCTCGGGTCCACCTTGGACGCTTTGGGATTTGACAACTCAGTGCTGGGGCTTCCGACAGCAGGAGCAGACACCGCTTCCGGTGCCTCTTCGCGATCGAGATGCTTCTTCACGAAGACGATGAACGCGATAAACAAGATGGCGAAGAGCACATCGAACGCCGTGCCAACCCAACGAGCTGTCTTGCCTCGCCCGCGCAGTTCCGCATCGTAGCGGGCGGCAAAAGCTCGGTCGGCTTCGAGATCGGGCTGCACACCGCTCATCGCTGCCAGCCACCGCGATCGGTCGTTTTGGGTTTGACCAAACAAGATTCGATCGTCCGCGACGCTGGGCGCGCGCACGACACCAAACCGCACAGACGCGGCCAGTTGATCCAACAGTGCGGGCTCCATGAGCCAGTCGACCATTCGTTCATGGTCCGGGCTCCATGCCTCCTCGCCGCCAGCGCGCACTGAATTGCGTCCCGTCCCGACACACGCAATGCCGTAGCCAGTCGTCGGCGTCGACTCCGCATCGAAGAGAGCGACGTAATGGTCGGGCAAACGAAGCCCGCGACTCACGGGCATCGGCGCGAGATTGATCTCCCCCGCCAACAGCGCGGACTCGAGCGAGCCAAGGTCTGGTGCATAGAGCAGCGATGCGCGATCGAGGGCCCGCAACCAAAGCCATGCCGCCGACTCGTTCTGCGCTCGCGCATTCTCTGCAATCGACGCGGCGCGCACGCCGTGCCAAAAGAGGGGAGCTCCTTCCGGTTCGGGGAGCCCCAGCAGAAACACCGGTGGGTTGGCGAACAGCGTCCACTCCCAAACGGTGCCAAACGCCGGACCGCGCCTTCCTTCGTACTTCCACGCCGCGGGCGCGACGGCTCGCGGACACCAAAACGCCCACGCCTCCAATAGGACGAGCACGTAGTCCCGCGCGACCTGAGTTTCAGCGTCTTCCGGATCGCTCGTCGAAGCCTCATCAAACCAACCGGTCAACGGCGCAAGCCGCGACGCGACTTCCGGCTCCAGCAACGTCAACTCCGACCAGCCAAACAGAATCGTGCCGTCGTCTAACGGAGGGCGATCAAGCTCTACGAACTTCACCTGCGCTGAAACGCGGCGCGGAGAACCCGGCGTTTCGTCGAGCGCTTGGGCCGCAGAAATCGCGTCCTTCAAGGCTGTGGACCACGGAGCACCGGGCGGGATCGCGACCGTCTGCGCGAATGCCGAAGCGGCAACAACACACTGCAGCAACAGCAGGGCCACCAAGCTGCGCAGCGGCGACAAGGATCCCTTTTGGCAAGGTGTCACTGCTGCTCCTCCAGGTTCTCCGAATCCACACCGTCGGAATCCGGCGTGCGTTCGTGCACGCCCCACCAAACCATGGAGAACGAAATCACCACCATGATAGTCGCCACCCAGAGCAGCGCGGAAAACCCTTCACGTTCAAACAACGCGCCACCGATCACGCCGAAGCCACCGATGCCCAACTGCATCGACGCCGCGCGCAGCCCCATCAGACGGCCGCGCATCGCGGCCGGAACGATCTCAGACATCAATGCCTGCAGAGGCCCGGTGCGCGCCGCGGCCAACACTGCAAGCGGCACGCCAACCGCGACGAGCGCCACCACGCTGTGCACCAACAGCAGCAAGAGCAACGTGACCGCAAGACCTGCCGAGGAAGCCACGATGAAGAGCTTCTTCCCCATCCGATCTGCGAAGCGCGGCAGCAACTCCGAACCGAGCGCAGAACACGTGCCGACGCCGATCCACAGCCAAAGTTGTTTGTCGCGCTGCAGGATGCCTTGCTCGTGCAACCACTTGGGCAAGAACTGAAGCGTCACAAAGAATGCCGCGACGTGAAGTCCAACCGCGATCAACGCCAGCTTGACCGAGGGCTCACGCAACACGCGCCATGTGGACAGCGGCGCCGCATGCTCAGAAGCCGCTCGGTCCACACGCCCCAACCCTTCAGGGATGCGACGCCAAGCCAGCCAAAGCGCCCACAACCCGCACAGCGCTTGCAGGCCGAAGATCGCCGGCCAAAAGCCCTGCATTGCACCCAGCACCGCGAGCGGCAGCCCGATCGGAATGGCGAGGAACAAGCCAACGCTGAACCTCCCCATCGCCGCACCGCGCCGCGCGTACGGCACCAAGTCGGCAACGGCGGCGGACGCACTGGTGAACGCAACGCCAGCCGCTGCCCCAGCGAGGATGCGGCAGGCGAGCAACACCGAGAATTGCGTCACGACCAAGTGCGCAGCGCTCGCGACAGCAAACAGCCCGAGCCCCCAGAGCAGAGGCGGCCGCCGTCCCGCGCGATCCACCCAGCTTCCAAGCAACAGCGCACCGACACCGCCGGCGATTCCCGCCGCACCGAGCAGTACGCCGACTTGGTCGGTCGACAGCCCCAGGTCCGGCTGCAGCCACGGAGTCAACGCCCCCAGGACGTTGGCATTGAGGTTCATCGCGAACGCCGCGAGAACCAGTGCACTTAGCACGCCGGTGGGTGGCTCAGCCAGGCCGGCGGCATTCGAACGGGGCGGGTTGGTCACAGATTCCGAAGACACAGGGGAAAGAATCTCGATGAGGAACGAGGCCCGAGCACGCAACGGCATCCGGGGAATCAGGGGTCTAGCCGACGGTAATCTCAGTCGGAAGCGCCAGCGACGCCCCGCGCCCCAGACGCCCACGCGCGAAGAACCGACGAAGGCCGCCGCGGACTATACGCACCCACCCCACGCTTCCAGCATGGCCCCGTGGCGCCAAACACGGCATGGCGCCCGCCAGCACCGAGGTTTCAGACCGGCCACCCTCGCAATCCGCTTGGCCTCGCCAGCTGAATTGCCGATGCTTCTGTAGCTCTGCCCGGATTGCGAAGTCGCACCGGATCGCCGCCGTTTCTGCCCCATCCGGAAGCCACCTTGAAGATCGCCATCCTCGGTGCCGGAATTTCCGGCACGACGGTCGCTCGCTTGCTCGCGGGTGACGGCCATGAAGTCATCGTCCTTGAAAAGAGCGAGCGCGCTGGTGGTCTCTGCAAGAGCACGCAGAAGGACGGCTTCACCTACGACGAAGCCGGCGGTCACATCCTGTTCAGCAAGAACCAGGAAGTGCTCGCCTGGCAGAAGGAACGGTGCGGCGGCATGCCCGGCCTCGTCGAAACCGAACGCCAGACCAAGATCCGGTGGCATGACCGCTGGGTGGACTACCCGTTCGAGAACGGCGTGGGCAGCCTGCCGAAAGAGGCCATCGTCGAATGTCTGGCTGGCTACGTGAACTCGTTTGCCGACCGCAAAGCCGGCACGCCATGCCCTGAGGACTTCGCGGCGTGGATTGAATGGCGTATGGGCGAGGGTTTCGCGCGTCACTTCATGACGCCGTACAACGAGAAGATTTGGAGCTGCGACCTCTCGGAGATGTCTGCCGCGTGGGTCGCCGGAAGGGTCCCAGAAGCGCCGATCGAAGACATCTTAAAGTCCGCGGTCGGCATCACGACGGAGGGCTACACCCACCAATCGGTGTTCTGGTTCCCGAAGCACGGCGGATTCGAAACGCTGGTCAAAGGCACCGTCGACGGCGGCGGTTTCACGCTGCGCCTGGAATGCGCGGTGGACCGCGTGGAGCGCCGCGGCGACGGGTTCGCGGTCAACGGCGAGGACTTCGACCTCGTCATCAACACGGTGCCACTGCCTGACGTCGCACCAAGCCTCGTCGATCTACCGGGCGACATCCGCCAGGAGATCGATGCTCTAAAGCCCATTTCCCTGGTCAGCATCCTGCTGGGGATGCGAGTGGACGAGCCGCTTGATCCCTTGAGCTGGATCTACCTGCCATTCAAAGACCAAGGCCCCGCCAACCGGGTGACCTACTACTCGAACTATTCCCCCCATGTCGCCCCGGACGGCCACGCGTCGCTCATGGCCGAAGTGACGCACCGTGGCGAACTGCGCGGAAACCAAGCACTGGTCGACGATCTCGTCCTGGGACTGGACCGCGCCGGAGTCTTGGAGAAGGACCGCGTCGTCGTCACCGACTGGACCGACAACCGTTACGCGTACATCGATCAAAACCTGGCGTTCCCAGATCGGATTGCTGCGGTACGAAAATGGTTCGATCAGTCGGGGATGATCACGTTCGGGCGATTCGGAAGGTACGAGTACCACAACTCGGATCAGTGCATTGCGCGGGCCATGGAGGTCCACAAGCATGTTTCCGCAATTGCAGCCAGCGGCGATCCAGCACGCCCCAAGTTCGACTGATTCGCGCTGCGCTGCGCAGACAGCATGCGCGGATCGCAGAATTCGAAGACAGCCCCGCAACTGCCTGGATTGCGGTGTCTAAAGGCCCGCATGACGGTTTTCCAACCAACGTGCAGCCCCCGGGACCCGGGCCAAAACCCCAACGGGAGCGCTTCTGAATCAGGCGGCATCTCCGGGATCGTGCTGCTGCCCTAAAAGCTCCCTCAATGGAGCCGTGAGCGCACAAGAGACGCGGCCCCGTTGCCGCTCCAGCGCCGCAATCAGCCGTTCCGAACCCTCTAACCGCCCCACGCGAAGAAGATCGGGGAACACGGGACGGATCGTGCGGCGTCTTACCCACGCCTGCGTGAGCCTCGTCTCCACGTAGTCACAACAGGCTTACGGAGCCGATCCAGAAGTTGAAGCGGGATCTCTTTCCCCAAGCCGGCGAATCCATCAGAGGGGTCTGAAAGGGCGCAAGCCCGGATTCATCGCGCTACCCCTGCCGAATCCCCTGGAATCCGATTCCGCAAGCTTTCCGTCCAAGCGGTGTGCGAGCCGCGAGCGATGGAACACGCGGGGCGTGCCGTCCATGCCGGCGCGCCTCGCACTTTTTGCGTGCGTAGTCCGAAGAAACGGATCTAACAGGGATGAAGTCAGGCTATACCCATGGCAAGGGGGATGTGGCCGGAGAATTCTTCATGAATTTTCGCAAAACTTGCGGAGGTTCAGTTACCGAGAAGAGAAAGAGCCGTAGAGACGTCAGTCCTTGTGCTTCCACGGAGTCCACGCTGCACCACAGCGTCCTCCCAAGGTCACCACCACCCACACCACTTGAGATTCGTGGACACCCCCACCCAGCCCCAAACTCACGAGAACCCGGCCGAGACGGCCACCGTGCTCAACGAAGCAGCGGTGCGAGCGGAATGGGAAGCAGAAGGCTTCTCCTGCCGCTCCTGCGTGCTGGCAAAAGACCAGGTGCAAGAGAACTTCGTCCACGACGACGACCTCGCATTCATGCTCGTGGAAGGCCGCATCGTTCTCGAGATCGATGGCCGCTTCTTCCGCCCGGAGCCCAAAGAGAAGCTGATCATCTCCAAGCGAGTGAAGTACAGCCTCCGGAACGTCGGCAGCTGCAGAGCCAAGTTCCTCTACGGCCACCCGCCGCTGCACTCCTAGCAGCCTCGGGGGCTTCTAGCAGCTCCCGGCTCCTAGCAGCTCTCGACCTCTAGCAACCCCGAGCGGCGGCGACCAAAGCCGCCCCGATCAAAGCAGCCGCGTGTAAACGCCACGCTGCCCCGGCGTCTCCTCGACGCCCACTTCGAGCCGCTGAATCTTGCGATCGGGCCAACGCTGCTCGACCCGCGCGATCAGCTCCCGACCAAACCAAGCCGCCAAATTCTCGGCGCTGGTGTTGGTGATCGGCATGACGATGACGTCTTCCTTCGGGATGAGATACAGCCGCTCCTGATAGCGGATCTCGTAGAGGCCGCCGTCCTTCTCCTCGCAGCTCAGCACCGGATGCTGGCCCGGGACGAGGAAGTGCTCATCCAGCGAGTCCGCCAGCGCCCGAATGATCGGTTTGATCTCGCTGAAGTTGACCACGAGGCCGTGCCCATCGAGCGGCGTCTCCACCGACACGAACACTTTGTAGTTGTGCCCATGAAGCCGCTCGGCCGTCCCGTCCGGGAAGATCAGGAAATGGGCGGCACTGAACTTCAGATAGTCTTTGTGGACCTGAATGGACCAGATCTCGCGTGGCTCGGGCATGGACGTGCGGGTCGGTGGATCGAATGCAGAGGGTTGAACCCGTGAGTGAACCACAAGACGCCCCATCCATGCACGAAGTCCCGTTCCTCGCCGGGATTGAGTTTCGGGAGACGAAGCAGCCGGGAATCTCGATCCACACCTACTCGCACGACAAAGACACGGGTCGAGCGGCCGTCTTGATCCGCATGGAACCAGGCTGCGGCTACCCAGCCCACCGCCACCGGGGCACCGAAGACGTGCTCGTTGTGCAGGGCGCCTACCAAGACTCGCAGGGCATTCATCGCGCCGGCGACTTCGTACACTACCCCGACGGCAGCAGCCACGCCCCAATCGCGTGCGGCGGCGATGAGGTGAATGGACAAGCCTGCGTGCTGTTCGCGATTACGGAGCGCGGGATCGAGCGTTCTGAGTAGCCCAACAGATTCTGAGCCCAAGACAACTGAGAGCGGCGGCCGAGACGCCGCCATGACCTCAGACCAACACAACAGAATTACGTCGGCGTCGACCCCATCGAGCAAAAGGATCACGCGGCGACCGCTCAACGAGACCGACGACACACCAGCCGACCGTCACGCCAGCTCAACCGCACCCGTCGCTGTCTCGATCTTGGCAACAAACGGCGACGTCATGGCTCGCAGCAACGCAGAGTAGTTCGGCTCGAACCGCACTTCACCACCGACCTCCAGCCGGGCGCCGCTGGATTCCACGAGAAGATGATCACTGCTCGCTCCTGAGATCTCGATCTCTGACGAGCCCGTCAATCCAGATGGATCGCAGTCTTGTCGTCCGACACCAAGAATCGACTGGCGAACCAGACCGCGGTCGACCGCGCGCGAAGTCAGCCCAAACGCGTCCTGCCCAATCTCGCCCGTCGGCACGGTGGGCTTGGTCTTGGACTCGATCACTTCCGCGATCAGCGTGAATGCATCGAGGTGCAGCCCAACGATCGGTTGACGATCCAGCGGATCACGACCGAGCAGGATGGCCTCGCCCAAGCGGAGATCGTTGATGCGTCCGGTGTCCGCACCGCTCAGTGCCCAGCGCAGGCTGCTGGAGTTGCCTCCGGAAACGGTGCCGAGCACCAATCCAAAACGGGCGTCGACCATGTCGGCCAAGGCAGACAGCTCGCCCATGTTCTTCGCGTCGGGCACGACGCCGCTTCGACACGCCAGGTTCGTGCCGATCCCCGTCAGCAGGATGTTCGGTTGACGCAGCGTCTCGCTGACGGCGTGCTCAAGATCCTCCGGCATGATCCCCTCGCGCAAATCACCGAGCTCGACCATCAGTACGACGCCGTGCACGGTGTCGGCCGTCTTGGCCGCGAGCGACAGCTGACGAATCACGCACAGTTCGGTGTTGAAGCTCACGTCGGCGAGGTTCACCACGCGCGCGGCATCGCTCAGCATCGGACTTCGGATGAGCGTCATGGTTGCCGGCACCCGCGCCTGACGCAGGGTCGCCAGATTGTCGACGCGCGAGTCCCCCAACGATTTCACGCCGGCGCGCAAGAACGCGTTCGCGATGGAGGGCAAGCCGAGTGCGGCTTTGGTCACGCCCGTGACTGACACGCCGCGCGTGGCCAACAAGCCAACAAGCGTCCGAGCGTTGCGGTAAATCTTGTCGAGGTCGATCTCCAGCCGCGGCGCTCTCATGGCACGGCGACGGCCAACTTCTTCTCCAGCTCGGGAAACGCGGAGAGCACCATGTCCACCAAACGATCCGAAGGCTTCGACAGCGCGTCCGTCGCCGGGATCTCCAGCTGGTATTCGTAGCGCGCGATCGCTGCGTCGACGTCGGCGTCGGTCATGCCTTCGTGATTGATCGTGAGTCCGATCACTTTCGTCGCCGAAAACAGTTCGATCAGCCGAATCTCATCCTCCGGCGACGGCATCAGCATCGCCGGGAAGTCGCATCGATGCAGCCTCGCCGGAGCATGCTGCAGCACGACGCCATCGGGGTGGCTACCGCGCAGGATCAAGGCAGAAGTCGAGTAGGCCGGGTGCCCCAAGGCTCCCTGCCCTTCGACGATGATGACGTCGGGATGCTCAACTTCGAACGCTTCGACAATCGTCGCCTCCAGTTCACCGGAACAGAACTGCGAAGGCACCGCGTCGAGTGCGACTCCGTAGCGAGCCCCCTGCATCAACCCGGTCTGGCCCGTGCCAACCAACACCGCCCGGATGCCTCGTTCGTTGAGTGCGCGGGTGAGCACCGTCGCAGTCGTCCGTTTGCCGATCGCACAGTCGGTGCCCAGCACGGCAATGCGTGGACAAGTCACCTCCGCGATGCGGCCGCTGAAGCTGCGTAGGTCCTTCTTGTCCCGCGGCCTCCGCACGTCGAGGATGCGAACGTCGTGCAGTGCCGCGGAGGAAGCGAACTCTTCGTCGTCGTTCAAGAACTCATGAAGGCCGCAGATGACGTTCATCCCCGAGGTGATGGCTTCCAAGATCAACCCGCGTTGCGGAACGGTCAGCATTCCAGTTGCCGGAGCTACCCCGTAGATGTAGGAGTCCGGCACCTCGCCTGCGCACTCGATAGCGTCCGCTAGATCTCGACAAACGGGGATCCCTCGATGCGCATCGCCCAACACAACTCCCGCATCGCGCCCGGCATGCTTGCTGTCGATCACCGCCACAATCTCGTAGAGCTCTGAGTGGCGAACGAGACCATTGGCCGTCTTGCCATCGATCTCGCCGAGATTCGCTTCGCAGTAGACAACGGCCGTTGCCGACCGGGAAGCACCATTGCCGGATGCGAATGGCGCCAACGCCGCGGAAGACACTAGTTCGCCGTCGGCAACTGGATCTTCAGAAGACCAACGTGCGTGATCGCGCACTGGTCGTAGGGGGTCGGACATCGCCGTTCCTCGAGTAAAGACTCAGAGGAGGCGCCGGGGTCGCGACAACCAGGATTGGTCGGTCGACGACGAGGTCCCCGCTAAGAAGTAGAGTGCTTCGGACCCTACCACAACGAGACGTCTTCGGATCCGTAATCCCAAGGGCTCCGAGTCCGCGGGAGGCTCTTCGCGGGCGCTAAGGGCATCGGAACTAGGCGATTACGGGTACGCGGTCGAGCTCGACGCCCTAGGGTGCCGGCCACCAAGCCTCCATGCTGTCGCCTGCCAACCTTCGATTCAGTGACTGCGTCAGCGCTCAGCGCTCACGCGGTTGACCCATGGGGTATCGGGTCCTGACCGCAGAACTGGCGCACGAGACCAACACCTTCAATTGTCGTCAAACCGACAAACAGGAGTTCGAGAACCGCTACGTCCTGATTGGACAAGAGGCCATTCGTGCACGACAGGACGCCAACACCGAGTTGGCCGGTTTCCTTGATGCCGGTCGGGCGCATGACTGGGACATCGAACACGTCCTGAGCGCCGCGGCAGGACCGAGCGGCAAGGTGGAACGCGGGGCGTTCGAATGGCTTTGCGATCCGATCATCGCAGCGGCCAAGCGCGGTCAGTTCGATGGTGTTCTGCTCGGCCTGCATGGCGCCATGGTTCTCGATTTTTGCGAGGATGGAGACGGCGAGCTCCTGCGCCGTATTCGAGCTGCGCTTGGCAAAGAGATCCCAGTAGCGATCACTCTGGATTCACACGCGAACGTGAGTCCGCAGATGTGTTCGTTGGCCGACATCGTGGTTTCCTTCCGGACGTATCCACACGTCGACATGCGCGAAACTGGGCATCGGGCAGGCACGATCCTGCATCGAACGATGGCAGGCGAGATCAACCCGAGCACGATCCGTGTGGCGCTTCCGATGCTCGAGGAAACGAACGGCGGGCGCACCGATGCCGGACCGATGATCGCGCGCTTGGCAGCCGCCAAGGACTACGAAGAGCAGGCCGATGTGTTTGCCGTCAGCATCAACGCGGGCTTCGCCAGCACAGACACCGCCGACGTTGGACCGACCGTACTCGTCACCGGTCAGGACAACATCCACAAGTACACGGCGTTCGCCGAAACATTGGCCGACGACATTTGGGCGAAGCGCCACGAGGAGATGAACGACTACCTCGCCGTCGAAGCCGCCGCCGCGATCGCCGCCGAGTTCGACGCTCAACACGGCCCACTCTTGATCGCGGACTACGCCGACAATCCCGGTGCGGGCGGTTACGGCGACTCCACGGCTCTGCTAGGCGCCCTTCTCGAAGCCGGAGTGAGCAATGCCTGTTTCGGCCCCATGGTAGATGGCGAGGCGGCGCAGAAGCTTCACCAGTGCACTGTCGGTGAGCGCATCTCGATCGCTCTAGGCGGCAAGACCGATCCCGCATTCGGCGGTGGCCCGTTGAGGCTCGAAGGAGAACTTGTCGAGGTCAGCAATGGCGACTACGTCGGCGATGGCCCGATCCTCGGCGGACTAGCTCGGTCCTTTGGCCCAAGCGCTGTCCTGCGCGTCGACGAAATCGAGATCTTGATCGTCACGATTACCAAGCAGATGCTCGACCTGCAGCAATTCAAAACCTTCGGCATCAACCCCGAACGCAAGAGCATCATCGCGCTCAAATCGATGCAGCATTTCCGCGCCGCGTTCGAACCCATCGCCGGACAAGTGATCGTGTGTGACAGCGGTGCTCTCTGCACCACGCACTACGAGCGCTTACCGTATCGAAGGGTCCCGCGGCCGATCTTCCCGCTGGATCAGGATGCCACCTGGGCGCGCTCCACCAGCGAGCGGTGAGTTCATTGCGTCCTGCGGTGCAAGCTGCCAAGAATTCCTGGAGCCAGCCATCAAGATCCAACAAGCGGTGCCAACTCACCCAAAGTAGGGTCTTGGCGATCTTGCGACTGGCGTTGGAGAGGAAGCAACATGGCAACGAACAGTGATCACCCCAAGGCGACATCCCAAGAAGATCCGTACAAGACCTACGAGTTCCGCATCAAGTGGGACGGAAAATACGTCGCGGGCGTAAGCAAAGTGAGCGGGCTCACCCGCACAACCGAGGTGGTGAAGCATCGCTCAGGCGGCAACTTGAGCGCGCCGCGACAACTCGCGGGACAAACCGAATACGGGCCGATCACGCTGGAACGAGGCGTGACCCATGACGTCACCTTCGAACAGTGGGCGAACAAGGTTTGGACATACCACAACTCGACAACGGACTACATGCAGGGCGAAGCGTCAAATCAGGATGCTTCCCTCAAGAACTTCCGCAAGGACATCGTCATCGAGCTCTTCAACGAGGCCGGTCAAAGGGTCTTGGCCTACAAGGTCTACCGGTGCTGGCCTTCCGAGTACGAGACACGCCCCGGATTGGATGGCAACGAACTTACGGCCATCCAGAGCCTGAAGCTCGAGTACGAGGGCTGTGAACGAGACATGTCAATCGCGGAACCAGAGGAGCCGAGCTCCACTCTTCCCCCGACCTAGAGAGGTGACTGGCGGGTCGGGGTCTGTCGTCAGGAGATCTCGTTCGTTGCCGTGCATCCAATGGCGAATCGACGGGTTTCGGCGGGAATTCGACGCACGGACCCACCGTCTATCCTCGGTCTGAGCCTGCAGCAAGGTCACTCGTTGTGGCTGCGCACGCTGGCCCAGAGTGCAAGCCGTATGCTCGCTGACGTCTACCAATGCATCGCCCATGCTCCACTCGCGAAACGCCACCTGGCTCTTCTTGATCGTTGCGATTGCCGGAGCCGCGCTGCTCTGGTGGAACCTGGCCGACGACCCTCCCCCTGACGCTGCGCCGCCAAGCGCCGTTCCCGCCGAATCCGACGACGCCATCCGCGCGCTCGAAGGCGCACCAGAGCTAGACGACGCTCCGGCTCGCGTCGAAGCGACAGACGACAGCAGCAACACTGCAGCGAGCCCGAGCACAAAGCTCGGTCCGAGCGAACTGCATGTTCGCGCCACGTGGCCCGACCAGACTCCGGCGGCAGACGTGATGATCTTCCTGCGTAGCGCGGTGCAACGACTCTCGACGACGCCCTCTGCGCGAGGCTACACGGACGCGAACGGCCTCGTGGTGTTCAAGAACGCACCGCCCGGCCCGTCGCGCCTCGTTTCGGATCGCCAAGACAGTCAAAAGATCACAGTCGAGGGCGGCCGCCAGGAGATCACCTTCGAACTCAAGGGCGGCATCGCGATTCGCGGGACCGTGAAGAACCCATCGGGTGCGCCGGTCGCGAACGCGGATGTGTGGCTGCAATCATCGAACTCGACATGGACGGGTGGCCGCGTCGTGAGTCACACAGACGCCGCGGGCGAATTCACTCTCGAACAGATCCCACCGAAGATGTCGCTTGGGGCGGTGGCCGCAGATTTCGCGCCCTCCAAGCTCTTGGATTTGGCCCTCGTCGACCAATCCAACCTACCCGCCGTCATAGATCTCACGCTCCGTCCCGGCGCAGGCCGACTCGAAGGCACCGTGACCAACGCGGCCAGCGAACCCATCGCGGGTGCAGTTGTCGCTGTCGGAAAAAACCCGAGCCATCTGGACTACCGAGGCGGCCGCTTCATCGCAGAGTGGACGCCGCGGACTGCAGAAACCGACGAGCATGGATTCTTCGCGATCGACGGACTCTCCGTCGGTGCAGTGCCCATCGCGGTTCGCGCCGCGGGGTACGGACTGTGGCGCGGCCGCACAACCATCGAACAACATGCCGTCGCAGTCGCATCGCCACGCCTGCTGCGCGCCGCCACACTCATCGGCACGGCGACCGACGGCGAAGGTGTGCCTGTTGAGAGCGCCGCGATCCGCGCTTACGACAGCAAGCCAGGCACCGACTTCTTGTCGGGAGGTCAAATCGACTTCTCCAAGACCTTCGGCTACCGCGCGGCGATCACCGGCCCGGACGGCAAGTATCGAATCGAAGATGTGACTCCCGGCACCGTGCATGTGTTTGCGCAGCGCGCTCAAGAGCGAGGTGTGCGAGACGGCGTCTCCGTGGCCTACGCGCAAGCACAGTTGGACGTCGAACCAGGAACCGAAACACCATGGGATCCCGTGATCGAAGACGGCGCAGCCATCGAAGGCGTCGTGCTCTACGCCGACGGCGACCCGATCCCCGGACTGTTCATCACTCTGGCTGAAGAGAAAGAAGACGGCAAAGAGCACGTGATTGCGAGCAGCAGCAAAGGCGTGTTTCGGTTCCTCTGCCTGGAAGACACAAGCTACGAAATCCGCGTGCAGGCTCCCTTCACGGCGGCCGATGACGCACCACCAATCCAAGCAAAGGGAGTGTTCCCAAGCCTCGGCCGCACCGTCCTGCAGGCGACCTACAACAAGCCCGAAAAGAAAGCGAGAGGCCACGTGATCGGTCGCATCGATGACGTTGCAGGCCGCATCCGCAACCCCCTTGCCGCAACAATCACTCTGCGATCCGAAGCCAACTGGTTCCGTGCCGGCAACAAAGTAAAGAACGGTGCGTTCCGCATCGAGAACGTGAGGCCGGGTCGCTTTCAACTCACGCTCATGGAGAATGAAACCGCCATCGCTGAATCCGAGTGGTTCGACCTCCAGCCGGCCGCCACCATCGACACCGGCGCACTCACCACCGGGCCAGCAGGCAGCGTGCGCTTCGTCATCGAGCGCGGCGAAGGCACCGAGCTACACGAACCCAAGCTCTACCTGCGCGGTTCCGGACAGAAGAGTGCAACCACCATCGAAGTTGGTCGCCGCGATGAGGTTCTCGCCGACAACCTGACTCCCGGCGACTACAGGCTCACGGGCCACTTCCGGGGCATGGTCAATCTGAGGGAACGGATTCAAGTCACCGCCGGTGAGACCACCACGTTTCAACTCGCGCTGAGCGCGGGCGCGAGGATGCAGTGCGACGTGTGGTGGCCGACTGGCGACGTGCAGTCCACTTCCAGGAAGTATCGCATCCTGAACGCCGCCGACGACAGCTTGCTCATCGAGTACGAGAGTTCCTTGGCCGGTTACCCGATCACTCGTCCGCATCTCGTCCACGCCAACCTTCCACAGGGTCGTTGGAGGGTTGAGTTCTCGACCGACGATGGACTGACCGGCGAGGTGGAGTTCGTGGTGAAGAACTCGAGGGATAAGGTGAAGCCACGGATTGACCTGGCCATGCGCCGGGGTTCCAAGTGAAGCGATCGGAAAGCGGCAATAAGTCGAGGGTTTCATCGTCGAAGCGTTCCCGCAGCCACAGCACGATCCAATGAGCCCCCCCCCTCTTCGATGCGCTGAGTACTAGACGTTTGCTGGTCCGGCAATGTGAGCGGTGGGTTGTGACTCGTATTCTAGATGGTGCCTCCACGCCTCTCCGCTCATGCTCCATTCGCGAAACGCCGCCTTACTCCTCGTGACCGTCGTGATTGCTGGAGCCGCATTGCTCTGGTGGAACCGGGCAGACGATCGCGCCCCTGACACTCTGCCAACAAGCGCCGACACTGTTGAAGCAGACAACCCCGTCGGTGCGGTCGAAGGAGTGGCTGCACCCGAAGCAGCACTCGCCCGCGTCGAAGCGACGAGCAACCCCACCAAAGCCGCAGCGAACACGGCTTCGCCGACTGGCCCGAGCGACCTACACGTTCTTGCTGTGTGGCCCGACGAGACTCCCGCTGCGGGAGTGATGGTTTATCTGCACCGATCCGTGCGACGTCTCTCCGACGTGGCCTTTGCACGCGGCCTCACGGACACAGCGGGACTCGTGGTGTTCAAAGACACACCGCTTGGTCCGTCGACCCTGGCCTCCGATCGCCAAGACAAGCAGAAAGTCACAGTCGAAGGCGGGCGCCAGGAGGTCACCTTCAAACTCAACGGCGGCATCGCGGTGCGCGGAACCGTGAGGAACCCATCGGGCACGCCGGTCGCGTACGCAAACGTTTGGTTGCAGTCGTCGAGCACGAACTGGACGGGCGGTCGCACCGTGGGCGTCACCGATTCCGCCGGTGAATTCACTCTCGAACAGATCCTGCCGGAGATGTCTCTAGGAGCATTCGCCGCGGGTTACGCGCCGTCAATGCTCGTCGACCTAGACATCGTCGACCGGACGAACCTTCCCGCTGTCGTGGAACTCACGCTCCTTCCCGATGCAGGCCAACTCGAAGGCTCCGTGACGAACGCGGACAACGAACCCATCGCAGGAGCAGTGGTCGCCGTCGGTGAGAACCCGCGCTTCCCGGCCTACGACGGCACCCGTTACATCGAACAGTGGACGCCGCGAACTGCGGAAACCGACGAGGACGGGTACTTCTGGATCGATGGGCTCGCAGTCGGCGAGCAAACGATCGCGATTCGCGCCGAAGGCTACGGATTGTGGCGCAGCGAGGAGTCCATCGAGCGCGACACCGCCTCGTTCGTGTCGCCAATCCTGCAGCGCGTCGCAACACTCAGCGGCACGGTGACCGATGGTGAAGGCGCACCTCTCGCTGAGGTTGCGGTCCGGGCCTACGACCAAAAGCCGGGGACCGGCACCCTGGCTGGAGGACACCTCAGTTTCTGGAAGACCTTCGGTTATCGAGCAGCGATCACAGGCCCAGACGGCAAGTATCAAATCGAAGACGTGACACCCGGAACCGTGCACGTGTTCGCGCAGCGCGAGAACAAACACGACGGCGTCTCCGTGGCCTATGCGCGAGAGCAGTTGCAACTCGAACCCGGCATCCAAGCGCTATGGAACCCGGTCATCGAAGAAGGCGCATCCATCGAAGGCATCGTGATCTACGCCAGCGGAGAACCGATCCCTGGCCTGTTCGTCACCGTCTTCGATGAAAAGGATGGCGGCGAGAACCACACCATCGTGAGCAGTAGCCAAGGCGTGTTCAGATTCCTCAGCCTAGAAGACTCCACCTACCAGATCCGCGTGCAGACCCCCTTCGTCGCGCCACAAGATGCACCGCCACTAAGGGTCGAGGGAGTCATCCCGAACAAAGGCCGCACCGTCCTGCAAGCCACCTACGACAAGCCCACAAAGCAGAAGCACGGCAACGTCATTGGTCGCATCGACGACGTCGCGGGCCGTATCCGCAACCCCAGTGGCACCACGATCACTCTGCACTCTGACGCACGATGGTCCCGTTCGGGTAGGAAGATCAACAACGGCGCCTTCCGCTTCAAAAGCGTGCCTCCCTGCAGGTTTCGAATCACGCTGAAAGAGAATAGAACGGTCCTCGCGGAATCCGGTTGGTTCGATCTAAAACCCGCAGCCACCCTCGACGTCGGCACGCTGATTACCGAGCCAGGAGGCGAGGTCCGAATCGTCCTCGAACGCGCCACAGGTACCGAGCGACTCGAACCAGAGATTTACCTGAAGCGCCCCCAAGACAAGAGTTCCACCGTAATCCAAGCCGGACGCCGCACAGAACTCGTCGCCGACAACCTCACTCCGGGCGACTTCAATGTCACGGGATACTGCAATGGCATGGTTAGCTTGAACGCGCAGGTTCAGGTGGTCGCCGGCCAAACCACGACCGTCAAGTTCTCTCTGCGCGCGGGCGCAACCCTGCGCGGAGACGTGTGGTGGCCGGTCGGCGAAGTGCAGTCCACCTCGCGCAAGTACCGCATCCTGAATGCTGAGGATGGAAGCTTGCTTCACGAAAACGAAAGCGACCTCACGGGATATCCAACACGTCCAAACCACATCTACTACACCGTGCCACGCGGCCGATGGAAGATCGAGTTCTCGACGGACGACGGGCTGAGAGGCGAAGTCGAGTTCGCTGTGCAAAACCTCGACGAAACGACTAGGCCTCGGATCAATCTGAAGTAGCTCTCGTTCGCTCTTGTCGATGAAGACGCCGTGCCGCACCCGGAGTGGCAACCTCTCTCGGGACATCCGTGCACGGCTTGCGACAAATCATTCGCGAGCCAAGACCAACTCGATCGCCCGCACCACGTCTTCGCACTTCCGCGGATCAAGCGCATCGGGATGTGGCGACGCAAACTGACCGGCGCCGTTGTCGAAATACCGACCGGAAGCCGCGGCGAACTCATCTGCCAAAGCCACACGACGCAAAATATCCGCTCCCGTTTGAACGTCGGCCCCTGCCACCCCATAGGCCTCTTGGACCATCTTGGTGGCAAGCTTGGACCCTGGGTTCACAGCGATCACGGTAGGGCCCCGATCCGTCAGCGAGAGCGCCAAACTGCGCGACCACATCGTCAGTGCGAGCTTGCTCTGAGCGTAGGCAGCTTCGTCCGACAGTTTGACGCCCCCGGCAAGCGCACTGAGATCGACTGGGGACTGCGCAGCGGAAGACAAGTTGACCACGCGGCCAGCCGTCCCGAGCAATGGCAGGAGTCGCTGCGTTAGCAGGTACGGAGCAATCGCGTTCACGACGAAGCGCACATCGAGGCCACCTTGCGTGACGGGATCGGCCGCGACGAAGACCCCGGCGTTGTTGATCAACGCATCGAGTCGTGCGTGCTTCCCGGCAACTGCCTTGGCCAGCGCAGAGACCTGCGTCAGATCCGAAAGATCCGCAGCGAAGCTCTCGACTCGGCCATCGCCCGGCAGCGCAGAGAGTTCACTCTCGGTCTTGTCGAGTTTTATCTGGTTGCGCCCGTGCAGCAGCACGTGATGCCCAAGCGATACCAACAGCCTTGCCGCCTCCAGCCCGATGCCATCCGTCGAGCCGGTGATCAGAATGATCTTTTGCATGATTTGATCCACTCAATCGGTGAAGGATGCGAGGACACCTCAGCGTCGCCTCGCGATCCTGCTCATTGGCCGGACCAGCGAACGAGCGCTGAGCCATCGCGCCGACTTTCAGTTCTCAATCCCCACCTTGCCCATCGCTCGCCCGCTCTCCAAGCGCGCGTACGCCTTTCCAGTGTCTGCAAGCGAGAAGTGCGTCTCATCGAGCACAGGTTTCAGTCCGCCCGACTCCACGATCTGCGTCAGGCTTCGCAGGATCTCTCCGTGCACATGTCG
>CBESZZ010000009.1:0-19058 GCA_965534055.1 uncultured bacterium
GGAAGCCGCGTTGGCGGACGGCCGCATCGTTCATCAACTACTGGGTGGTGGTCAAGAATTCGGACTGCGCGCGGGCACGGAAAGTCCCGCGCTTGCACTTACGAACGCATTGGCCATCGAGCTTGCGGTCATTGAGGCGCCGCATCGCATGCGAAGAATGCGCACGCACACCAACACGTTACGCGAAGCACTTGAAGCACTCGACGGCGTGCGCGTGTTGACCCCGCAATCAGAAGCAGACTCATTGCCAAACACGCTCATGGCTCATTTCGATGGCGTGGATGGTCGCATGTTGTTGCCGGCACTCGATGTTGCGGGTGTTGAAGCGTCGCAAGGCTCCGCGTGTTCGTCTGGATCGCCGACACCGCCCGCGATCTTGCGCGCAATGGGACTGAATGCTGATGCCGCAAGGGCTTGCGTGCGTTTCAGTGTTTCTCAGCACACGCGGTCCGAAGACATCCAAGATGCGGGCGCGCGCGTTCACGCGGTGTGGTCGACGCTGCGGACACGGTGAACGAAAAAAAGTTCGAGCGACGAGTTGCCGAACAACCGCGACGCACACCCATGCACTTCGCGCGCATCGCTGCTGCAAGGCGCATGAATGCTGGCCGTTTCGCGTGGAACACACAGGTCGTGCATGTCAACACCAGTGCGGCGTATCGAGCGGAGTCACTTCGGGGCTTGGTGCAGCCTTTACAACGTGGACTCGGATTCCTCTCATGGGTGGCGGAGTGGTTCGACCAACCACGCCGCACATCACTGTCTTGTCCGGAACCTTCCACTCGCCACGGCCGACCAGCCGTAGCACCGGGTTCTGTTCGTCTCATCCGCACGGAATGCCCTCAGTCCGTGCGTCCTTTCGCCGCTCTCTCCCCACCCTGATCGACTCCCATGGCGGGAGATGGCAGGGAGAGATCTGTCTACACCGCCAGTCGCGTGCTGACCGTCCTGGAGCTGTCCTTGGACGTTGAGCGCGTGCGCTTCCCAGAGCGAGCCGTCATGACCACTCCTGCACCAGGAACCGGGGAACAAGAAGAGGAGTCCGCGTTCTTTCGGACGTTCCTCGAGCACCTGCGAGGACTCGTGCGCAAAGACGCCTTCGAACTCTGGTTCCGCGAGCTGCGGCTCACCCGAGTTCGGGATGGCGAAGCTGAGTTCGCCGTGCCCAGCGTGTTCGTTCGCGACTGGATCCTGAAGAACTACCAGCCAGAGCTGCAAAACGCGGTGCAACAGTCGGGTAAGTCCGTCGATCGCATCCGCCTGAGCCTGGAGACGGTGAGTCGACGTCGTGTCGTTCCACCAGCTCTAGACCAGCCCCAAGCTGCCGCCGATTCCACCCCCACGCCAAAAACCTCCAACGACATGCCGACCACGGACCAGACGCCCGCCACCAGCGATCGCTCAGCATCCACCGGTCAGCCAGCGCCGGGCCAGGCCAGCCAGCCGCCAGTTGGGCACGGCCGCCCCGTGTCGAACCCCGGTTTTACGCCCAGATCCCACACCCAGGCCACTTACGGCGGCGACGGGGAAGCTCTGAACCCGAACTACACCTTCGACCAGTTCGTCGTGGGTCAGTCCAACCGGTTTGGCCACGCTGCCTCGTTCGCGGTGAGCGAGAACCCGGGCGTCGCCTACAACCCGATGTTCCTGCACGGCAGCGTTGGCTTGGGGAAGACCCACCTCCTGCAGGCGATCTGCCACAACATCTTGCGCCGCGACAGCAAAGCTCGCGTCGTCTACATGAGTTGTGAGGACTTCACGAACCGCTACATCGACAGCATCCAGAACCAAACGGTGCAGCAGTTCCGCGACTTCCACCGCAGCCTGGACGTGCTCGTCATCGACGACGTCGAGTTCATCGCGGAGAAGGACAAAACGCAGGAGGAGTTCTTTCACACCTTCAACGCGCTCTTCAACGCGCAGAAACAGATTGTGATCTCCTCGGACCGGCCGCCCCCGGAGATCCCAAAGATCCAGGAACGGCTCGTTTCGCGCTTCAAGTGGGGTCTCGTCACCAAGCTGAAGATGCCTGACTTCGAGACGCGATCTGCCATCGTGCGACGGAAGGCGAAGCTTCGGGCCCACTCGCTGCCCGATGACACGGTGAACATGATGGCCGATCAGATCGCTCGACTGATCGATTCGAACATCCGTGAACTGGAAGGTGCGGTTATCAAGGTGGTGGGATTCGCCAACTTGACGGGTCGAATCATCGATGAAGAGCTCATCGCGGAATCGCTCGAGGGCCTCGAAACCAAGCGCAACGCCTCGGTATCGGTGGAAGACGTCATGAGCCTCGTGACGGCGGAATTCACCGTGTCGCAGCGAGAATTGACCGGCAAAGGCCGCAAGCAGACCGTCAGCACACCTCGCCAGATCGCGATGCACCTGATCCGCAAGCACACCGACCTGAGCCTCGAAGAGATCGGCAAGCTGTTCGGCAACCGCGACCACACGACCGTGCTCTACGGCGTGCAGCGCGTCCAGGACCGCAAAGGCGACGACAAGGCCTTCCGCCAGCTCGTCGACAAGCTGGAAGCCCGTCTCGCCCACTGAGGCGAGGTGTCCCTGCGCGGCTCGATCCGCGCCAAGCAGCCGACCCTCGCGGAGGCTGCGGATCGCCCCAACCGGAGCTGCGATCCACCGGCGATGAAGCCATACGACGCCACACGCCGTCCCGCGGAGCTCACAGGGCCCGCAACCGCCTTTTGGGCCATTGGCCCTTGGCTGACGTCCTGGCGCAGTTCGATCCGTCGAGCCCGGTGTGCCGCTCTGACCGGGGTGCTCGTTCCGAACCCCAGAGGAAGCCACCAAGGCCCAAGAGCCCCATCGATCTTGGATCGCTCCGAGACCAGGCCGTTCGCCCATCGCAGGCCTACGCGCCCTTCGAACCGGTCGGGGGAGAGGTCTTCTTTGCGGTCGCGGAAACCGGCCAAGCGCGAGGTCCTTCGCACCGATCGCTGCCTCGATCTTTTGACGCCTCGCCCCACTCAAACTCGGACACCCCGACCCCAAGGGGCAGCTCAAAGTCAAAAGGGTTGTGGGCAGACCGTGAGTCTCGGGGGAACAGTGAGCGGTCTTTCCAGGTCCCCAAACGCCGGTCGCCGGGCATTCCCCAAAGCTCCCCCAAACCAGTCTCAAATCCCCCCGGAACCTCCCCGGGTTTTCCAGGGGAATAGGACAGATTTTGATGCCGACGATTTGTGCGTAGACGCCTCAGAACGACGGTTCCACGTCGATCCGCGCGGCCGATGCAGTTACGATCTGCACACTCGTGACAGCATGGATGAGTGAGGAAGAGAGAACCCTTCTTCTCTTATTCTCATCTCTGCCATTCTTCCACTCCACCGAACCCACGCTCCGCTCGTCGGAGTCTCGTCGCCACTGCAAGTCAGGGTCGAGACTGCCAGATCGCGAAGCCACCTGCTGCTCACTCGAACCGAAGTCTGACGATGAAGATTCTCTGCGATCGGCAACAGCTGCAGGAAGCGTTTCACGTCGTGGGCGCAACTGCGCCTACCAAGACCACCCGCAACATCCTGCAACACGTGATGCTCCGTGCATCGGGTGAGGAGCTCACGCTCTTCGCAACCGACGAAGAGCTTTCGGCGCGCATGGAAATCACCGGCGTCAAAGTGAAGCAGGAAGGCTCGATGCTGCTGCCCGCTCGCGAAACGATGGCGCTGCTGAAGGAGCTTCAGCATCCAACCGTCTCGTTGGAGCGAAGCGAGTTCCGATGCAACTTGGAGAGCGGCACGGATAGCTTCGTGCTG
The DNA here is from genome assembly GCA_965534055.1 of uncultured bacterium. GTDB lineage: Bacteria > Planctomycetota > UBA1135 > UBA1135 > UBA2386 > CBESZZ01. The sequence goes on from CBESZZ010000009.1 coordinate 3,774, forward strand.
CTCGGCGATGATCCGGACCAATTCCCGTCAGAGCCCAAACTCGAAGAGAGCACCGTCCTCAAGATTCCGTCGGTGCGGTTTCTCGAGATGGTGCAGCAGACTGCGTTCGCTGCGGCGCGTGAAGAAACCCGCTACGCGATCAACGGCGTGTTGGTCGAGCGAACCGATGGCCGACTGCGGTTGGTGGCAACGGACGGTCGTCGCTTGGCGATGACGTTCGAGCCGGACGATGGCCAAGACGAAGCCGTGCGCGTGATCGCGCCGCTACGTTCGCTGCAGACTTTGTCGCGGGCGCTTGGTGACGGCACGGATGATGATCTGCTGCTGCACGTCGGAACCCATCAGATCGCATTCCAGTGTGGACGCATGGAGTGGATCAGCCAGCTGCTCGACACCACCTTCCCGGAATACGAAGGGGTCATCCCCAAGTCGGCGGAGTCGACGATCGAGATCCCCCGCGTGGATCTAGAACGCGCGCTTCGCAAGGTGGCGATCATGAGTCGCGGCGACGTCCGGCTCGTGCGGTTCGACTTCACGCCCGACGGCCTGAAGCTGTCCGCCGAAAGTTCGGACGTTGGTCGCGCAGACGTGTCGATCGACGTGCAGCTGAAAGGGGCTGGCGGTCCGATCAACTTCAACCCGGACTTCGTGCTTGAGGCGCTTCGTGCGACCGAGCGCGATGTCGTGCGCTTGGACATGACCGACGATGCAACGCCGGCAAAGTTCACGCTGGACGAAGCGTTCACCTACGTCCTCATGCCGATCAGCGGCTCTTGATCTTGGCCTTCGACAAGCGATTGGATCGCGACCGCATCGGTCGACCGACCGCCATTGGCGATCTCTTGGGCGACATCGTCAAGAGTGCGGGCACCAACGCTAAACGCGCCGATCTGCGCAACGCCCTGGCTGAGGCCATGGGGGAATCGATGATGGATCACTGCAAGATCTCAGGATTCCGCGCCGGCAAACTCTGGGTCGAAGTCGACTCAGCACCGCTCTATTCCGAACTCGCGGGTTTCCGTCGTGAAGAGATTCGCGACGCCATGAACCGCACCCTGCAGAAAGACAAAGTCGCCCAGCTCATCTTCCGGATGGGCTCCACCGGTCATGCCTGAAGAGAACCGCTACGACGCTAGTTCGATCAAAGTGCTGGAGGGCCTTGCCGCCGTCCGCAAACGCCCAGCGATGTACATCGGTGATACCGGCTCGAAGGGCCTGCATCACCTGGTGTGGGAGGTCGTAGACAACTCGGTTGACGAGGCTCTCGCTGGCCGCGCAACCTCCATCGACGTGTGCCTCCACAAAGATGGTTCGTTGTCGGTGCGCGACGACGGCCGCGGCATTCCCGTCGACATGCACGACTCGGGTATGCCTGCGGTGCAGGTCATCCTGACGAAGCTGCACGCAGGCGGCAAGTTCGACAAGGGTAGCTACCAGGTCTCTGGTGGTCTGCACGGTGTCGGGGTTTCGGTGGTCAACGCACTGGCCGCAAAACTCGAAGTCGAGATCAACCGTGACGGCAAGATCTGGCGGCAGACTTACGCGAAGGGTGAACCGGTCAACGAGCTTTCCGCCTCCGGCGAAACGACGACGACCGGCACCTACGTGCGGTTCTCACCGGATCCGTCGGTCTTGGAGGAGACGACGTTCTCGCCCGAGGTGCTGAAGAAGCGCTTTCGAGAGATGGCCTACTTGATGGGGAGCACGGGCGAAGGCCTGCGCATCAACCTGCATCTAGAGGAAGCCGGAACCGACCACAGCTACCACTTCCCCGACGGGGTTCGTGAGTTTGTGCGACACCTCAACGAGTCGAAGTCGGCGATCCACCCCGAGGTCATCTACTTCAACAAGACAGCTCCTGGTCCCGACGACCCAGAGAAGATCTACGGCGTCGAAATCGCGCTGCAATACAACGACGGCTACAACGAAAACGTCTACACGTTCGTCAACAACATCAACACGAGCGAAGGCGGCACCCACCTGGTTGGGTTCAAGACCGCGTTGACCCGAGCGCTGAACAACTACGCGCGTTCCGAGAAGCTGCTCAAGGCCAAAGAAGCACCACCGTCCGGCGATGACTTCCGCGAAGGGCTCACCGCGATCATTTCGGTGAAGGTCCCCGACCCGCAGTTCGAGAGCCAAACGAAGATCAAGCTCGGCAACCGCGAAGTGCAGTCCATTGTCGAGACCATCGTCGGTGAAGGCTTGCGGACCTACTTCGAAGAGAACCCGCAGGTCGCCAAGGCGGTCTTTGGCAAGGCGATCGACGCGCACCGTGCCCGTGAAGCAGCGCGGAAAGCGCGCGAGTTGGTGCGACGCAAGTCCGCGCTCGAAGGTGGAGGCCTGCCGTCCAAGCTCTCGGATTGTCAGAAGGGCACGGCCCGCGAGGACGCCGAGTTGTTCCTGGTGGAGGGTGACTCTGCAGGTGGCACGGCCAAGCAAGGTCGCGCACCCAATCAGGCCATCCTGCCCCTGCGCGGCAAGATCCTCAACGTCGAGAAGGCGCCGGTCGACAGCATCCTCAACCACGAAGAAGTGCAGACGATCGTGCAAGCGATCGGCACCGGGTTCCTCACCGAGGAGTTCGAAGAGGACAAGATGCGTTACGGCAAGGTCATCATCATGACCGACGCCGACGTGGACGGCAGCCACATCCGCACGCTGCTGCTCACGCTCTTCTATCGGAAGATGCCCGAGCTTGTGGCGCGCGGCTACATCTACGTCGCCCAACCGCCGCTCTACCGCGTGCGCAAGGGCAAGAAGATCCACTACGTGATCAGCGAGGAAGAGCGCGTCAAGATCGTCGCGGAGCTGGGACTCGGTTCCACGTACCTGCGCCGCAAGAGCGACGGCAAGGAGTTCCGTGGTGAAGAACTACAGCTGCTCTTGGAACTCGCGAGTCGCGTCCTCAGCGGTGAGCGCAAGATGCCCTCCGAAGGCGTGGTGCCTTACCTCGATTGGCTTGCGGAAGCGCGCATGCCGGACATGGACCTGCCAACCTCCTTCGTGCTACACGAGGGCAAGGGCACCTTCCATGACACCGAAGCGATCAAGCTTGCCGCGTTGGAAACCATCGCCGTTTCGGTGGGCGATCGAGAGCTAGTTCTCTACGAAGGTCCCGACTCCGAGTGCGTGCGCGAAGACGCTGACGTCGAGGTTTATTCGCTGCATCTTGAGCGCGAAGTGAAGCCGCTCCTGCTGCGCCTGCACGAGCTTGGCGTCTATCCCGAAGAGTTCCTGGGTGGCGACACCGAGAACTGGGAGATCGTCGCCGGGCCTGGCAAGGAAGAGTCTCAGCCTGGATTTTGCGCAGCCGTTGCAGCGCTGCAGGACCTTTGCCAGAAGGACGTCGAGCTGTATCGCTACAAGGGCTTGGGCGAGATGAACGGTTCGCAACTGTTCGAATCGACCATGGATCCCGAGCGGCGCATCCTGCAGCAGGTCACCGTTGAGGATAGCGTCGAGTCGGATCGGATCTTCACCATCCTGATGGGCCCCAATGTCGAACCGCGACGGGAATTCATTGAGCGTCACGCTCTCGAAGCGACCAACCTCGACATCTAGGCGCTTCGCGCTGCTCTGCCCGCCATGGAACGGATCCGCTATCTGATCGGACTGGTGACGCTCACGGTCGTCGCCTTTGCGGGTTGGTATCTCTACTCCCTGCTCTCGCAGGGCGAGGCCGTCGACCGCTTCGAAATCCGCGTCGAGTTCGCGGACGCTCGTGGCCTGGAGCCGGGTGCGGACGTGCGCCTTCGCGGTGTGCCAGTTGGCACGGTGCGCGACGTGCGAGTCAGTGAAGACGGCCGTCGCGCTGTTGCCGAACTGCACCTGGAACCGATGGCGCAACAAGCCGCGCGGTTCAACACTTGGTTTTGGGTGGTCACTCCGCGGTTCTCAGGCATCACGTCGGGAGCCACCGGACTCGACACGCTGGTGCGCGACGCCTACGTCGCGTTTGTTACTCCGCGTGAAGAGAGCCCCGCATTGCAAAACGGCGGACTGATTGTCGGGCACGAAACCCCGCCGCGCAGCGTGCTTGAGAGCACGCTGGCTCCCCAAGCACACGGCGACCTCGCGATGACGGTTCTTGCACCGATGAACCACGGCCTGTCCCCAGGCAGCGACGTGATGTTTCGCGGGATGTCTGTGGGCGAAGTGCGGTCGGTGCAACTAGGGCCACAAGGCACGCACGTCGTCGTGGCAATTCGCATCGCCAAGCCGCACCGGAACACGGTCACCGAGTTCACGAAGTTCTGGATCGCGAGGCCACGCTTCAATGCGAGCCTGGCCGGTGTCTCTGTCGAAGACATGGGTTCGTTGCTTACCCATTCGGTGGGCTATTGGACACCAGCCGATCTCGGTGTTCCCGTCGTGAACGGTGTGGTGTTCGCGGCCACAGGGGACAAGCCGACGTTCCAGGTTCCGGAAGTCCCGGGCGATGCCGTGAGCCAGGCGAAGAGTGGTGCTTCAGCGGATGCTGACCTCCGCGGTGAGTCGCCCGTGTGCCTCGTGCACGTGAACTACTCCGCGGTCGAAGAAGACTGGTTCAGCCCAGATGATCACATTCGTCGGGATGGCACCGGCATCCTGACCCTCGATGCCGACGGTCGACCCATCGTGATCGTGCCGCGTTCGCTTTGTGACGCGACGTGGTTCATGTCCGACCTCTTTGGTGCGGACGCTGACGTCAAGCGCGAGACGATCTCCGTCATCGTCGCGGGAGGAACGGTATTTCGTGCAGGGCGTCAGTGGGTCGCGGAGAACGGCGATGACCTGGCGGTGCTCGTGCCGGAAGGACTCCCCCCAGACATTCCAACCACACCGGCTTCGGCCTTGCGGTTTGGCATGCCCGACATCTTCGAGAAGACGGAAGTGTGGGGGACCGACAGTCGAGGCGTGGAGACGCAATTCGATCTCGATGTTCCAACGATGAACCGAGGCGCGCCCGTGCTAGGGAAAGCGCGCGGCGTGGCGGTGGTCACCAATGGCCAGGCTTTCGGTCTCGTGAGTCAGAAGCTGCCTTCGACGCAGAACACTTCGGCGATCATTTCACTCGACTTGCTCCCAGTCACGCTGCGGCCGAAGGACTAATCGGTGGACATGCCGACGCGCGGAGGCACCTCGGAACCGGTCCGCGACGGTGACGGTTCGATGGCTGGGCCCGCGGTGGAGTTCATCGGGTTCCGCCTCGCGCACCGCACTCCCGAGCGGGAGGTGCTGCTGCTCGAAGATGTCGACCTGGAGGTGCCGCCCGGGTTCCACCTCGTCGTTGGACCGAGCGGCTCGGGCAAGTCTTCGCTGATGCGGCTGATCGTCGGATTGCTTGATCGGCGTGAAGTGCCGCCATCAACCAAGGGACAGCTGCGGATCTTTGGCCAGCGTGTGGTGCGCGGCGGGTTCCCCAAGACTCTTCGGCCCAGGGTCGCGGCGATCCTGCAGGACGAAGGATTGATCGACGACCTGACTCCGCGCGGCAACGTGGAGCTCGCGCTTCGTGCTGCCGGTCGTTCCCGCAAACTGGCGCCAGCGCTGTTGGCCCAGGTGGGCTTGGACCCGATCCCGGAGCGAATCGCCGATTTGTCGGGTGGCATGCGCAAGCGTCTCGCGATTGCGAGAGCGTTGGCTGGCGAACCCGATCTGTTGGTTTGTGATGAACCCACCGCTGGGTTGGATGCGAGGTCCGCCCGAGAGATGGCGAACCTGCTGCGGCGTGGGCACGACCAGTCGCAACCGGGATCGACGAACGGCTGCAAGACGACCTTGGTCATCAGCCACGACGTGGCCGCGTTCGAAGAGATCGTCGATCGCGTGCTGTGGTTCGATCCTCCCAACCACTCGCTCCGTTGCCTCGAGCCGGAGATGTTTCGAGCAGTGCGTGCCAACGTTGGCGCCACCACGATGCAACCCACGGCGAATGGCAGTTCGCAACTCGAGTTTGCCGGCGCGCCGCTTCATGGTGTGCGCAAGTGGCTGCTGCAGTTCGCGGCGATCGGCGACACGGTCGTTCATTCGATCGTGCGCCTGCCGCCCGTCGAAGGTCGTCGCACCTTGGTGACGATCGTGCGGTTCGTGCTGCAGCCCATGCTGTTCGTGGTGTTGTGTTCGAGCATGATCGGTGGGCTTGCGACCTTCTTCGCGTTGCGCAACAACCCGCTGCAAGGTGCGTTCACGGCCCAGGTCATGACCGGGGCGGGGAAAGTGCTCATCGCGGTGCTGGTCCCGCTGCTGTCCGGTTTCTTTTTCACGGCCCGCATGGCTGCCGGTGCGGCGGCCCGCTTGGGGACGATGAAGCGCACGCAGCAACTCTCCGGACTCTCGATGATGGGCATCCGGCCGGTGGACTACCTGCTCACGCCGCTGACCTGGGGGATGGTCGTCGCCATGCCAGTCACGGCGTTTGCGTCCATCGTAGGCGCTTCGTTTGCCTCGTTGCTCGCAACCAAGCTGGTAAGCACGACCAGCACCTACGGGTGGAGCATCGCGTTCTTCAAGACGGTGGACGGTCGCGATGTGATCTTCGCCTTGGCGAAGACCAGTCTGTCGGGCTACCTGGTCGCACTTTCGACCTGGTACTTGGCCACCGGCCCGAAGCGTTCCGGGCGCGAGGTCGGTGAGGCCGTGAACGCGAGCATTGTCTTGGGAATCGCTCTGGTGCTCACAGTGCACGCCGTGGCGACGATCTTTCAGTTCTAGCCGAGCTCTGGACCGGCAAGTCAGCCGCCAAGTGTCGTTGCGATTGGCGTGTTGTGATTCGCGACATTTGCCAGGTTCGAGAGAACCGCTGCCACTCTGGTCAAGGTGACCTGGTGATTCTGCCGAAACGTTCCTTGTGAAGGGACTCGAGAAACTCACGACGATTCGGCTCGCGGAAGTGCTGACGCAGAAGGGCGCTGTCCCCTCAGAAGCGCTAACCGACGCGTTGTATACCCAAGACAAGACGGGCGAACCGTTCTGCCAGATCCTGGTGAACGGTGGCTTCATCACCGAATGGGACCTAGCGAAGATCGTCTGCGAGGCGTTCCAACTGCCGTTCCTGATGGCGAGCAGCTACGACGTCAAAGAAGAGACGACGAGTCATCTACCGAAAGAGCTGCTCTTCAAGCACCAGATCGTGCCGCTCGACGTGTTCGGGAACGTGGTCACCGTGCTCATGCCAGTGCTGACCCCGTTCGAAGCGCTCGCGAAGATTCAGAAAGAGCACAACGTCGAGTTCTTCCCCTACGTGGGCCTGTTCTCCGAGAACAAGAAGTTCCTGGGTGAGAAGTTCGACGACTTCAGCGCGTGGCTCAAGACGGAAGAGGCCGAGCGCGAGAAGCGCGCCAGCAGCGCCAGCGATGCCAACCCACTCGAAGGCGATTGGATGAACATCTTCGACGCCGGCGACCAGGCGACGAAGTCGCCGCTCGGCTGATCGAAGCGACCTACTCGGCAGGCTTCGGCGCGGGAGTGCTCGAATCAGGATCGGTGAGATCCGAGAGGATTCCGGATTCCTTGGCGTCGACCTTGGGCTTGGTCCCGCCGGCCCCGCCCCGCTCCTGACCGGCTGAGCTTTTCCCCGCGGAGCCCGTCCCGAGCACGGTGTTCCGGAGGGCGCGCTTGGGCGCGTCGATCGTGCTCCGCAGCTCACCGTGGATCTCGCGGACCGAATCCCGGACATCGCGCAGATCATCATCCTTGTCGATCTGGTCTTTGAACTCCATGACGCCCTTCCGGAGCTTCGCGACCGTATGGCCCACGGAGCGCCCCACTTCGGGGAGCCTGCGGCCGAAGAGCAGCACCCCGATCACGAGGACGACCACGACTTCCGGCGCGCCCATGTTGAGGATGGCGAGCATGATCCGACCATGATCGGCTAGTCAGGGGGCAGGTGTCAATCGACGGCCACCGACTGCCCTGTTCAGAGCCGGCCTGGACCTGGTGCGACGCCGGGCTACCGTTCGTCGGCCCATGAGTCAGAAGCCGATCTTCGCGCTGGAGCGCCTGTCCAAGTCCTTCAACCGCAAACCGGTCCTGAAGGAAGTCACCCTTGTCTTCCTGGAGGGCGCCAAGATTGGCGTCATCGGTGCTAACGGCGCCGGCAAATCCACCATGCTCCGCATCATGGCGGGGGTGGATACGGAGTTTGAAGGCGTCGCCCGCCTCGCCGACGGCAAGACCGTCGGTTACGTCCCTCAGGAGCCCAAGCTCGTTGAGGACAAGACCGTGCGCGAGAATGTCGAGCTCGCGGTCCAGGCCATGCGGGACCTGATTCAAAAGCAGGAAGACCTGTCCATGAAACTCGGCGAGGAAATGTCCGCCGACGAGATGGAGAAGGTCATGACGCGGCTGGACGAAGTGCAGCGCGAGATCGAGGCCAAGGATGGTTGGGAACTCGACCGCCACGTCGAGACCGCCATGACCAAGCTGCACCTGCCGCCCGAACACAAGCTCGTGTCGGAATGCTCCGGTGGTGAACGCCGCCGTGTTGCACTGTGCAAGGTGCTGTTGGAGAAGCCCGACCTGCTGCTGCTCGACGAGCCCACCAACCACCTCGACGTGGAAACCGTGTCGTGGCTCGAAGAAACGCTGGCCGAGTACGCGGGCGCTGTGGTGGTCATCACCCACGACCGGTTCTTCTTGGATCGCGTGGTGGGTTGGATGCTTGAGATTCGCCACGGTCGCGCGACGCCCTATCAGGGCAACTACTCGACCTACCTTGAAGCCCGCGCGAAGCGCTTGGCCCAGGCCGAGAAGGCTGACCGCCAGCGTGCCAAGATGCTCACGCGCGAACTCGAGTGGATTCAGATGAATCCCAAGGCGCGGACCGCGAAGAACAAGTCGCGCTTGAAGAACTACGACAAGATGCTCGCCACCGAAGTCGACGAGCGCGAAGACTCCGTCGAGCTGCACATCCCGCCGGGCAAGCGCCTCGGTGATCTGGTGGTGCGCTTCAAGGCGGTCGACTTCGCATACGAAGAGGACAACAAGGTCCTCGACAACATCTCGATCGACCTGGCACCCGGCGACATCTTCGGCGTGGTCGGCCCCAACGGCACGGGCAAGACCACGATGCTCAAGCTGATCACCGGCGCACTGAAGCCCGACAGCGGCACTGTGACTGTTGGTCCCACCGTCGACCTGTGTCACATCGACCAGGAGCGCGAGACCCTCGACCCCAACCGCTCCGTGTGGGAAGAGATCTCCGGCGGCCAAGACATCATCAAATTGGGCAAACGCGAGATCAACAGCCGCAGCTACCTGGCGAAGTTCAACTTCACCGGCCCCGACCAACAGCAAAAGGTCGGCACGCTGTCTGGCGGTCAACGCAACCGCGTTCAGCTTGCCAAGATGCTTCAGCGCGGCGGCAACCTCATCCTGCTCGATGAGCCCACCAACGACCTCGACTTGGACACGCTCCGCGTGCTCGAAGAAGCGATCAACGAGTTCCCAGGCTGCATGGTGGTGGTGTCTCACGACCGCTACTTCCTGGACCGCATCTGCACCAAGATCCTCGACCTGGGCAACTACGAGCCAGGGCACTACCTCGACAGCTTGTAGTGCGATTGATCGACAAGGCGCGCTAGAGGAACCCGTGGGCACAGAGAGCCCCGCGGACCGAACGATGTCGAGGTGGTTGCTTGCGGCGATCGTCGTGGCCACCCCGATCAGTGGGTTCGCCATGGCGCACAATGTCTCTAAACTGTCGTCATGGGGTGAGGCGACGTTCCTTGGAAATCTCTACATCGGTGCGCAGTTGTTTGGCGTTGCCTCGCTGATCGGGGCGGTCGAAGCACATCGGTTGTCACCACGGTGGAAGTTTCGAACTCTCATCATGCTCCGGCTGAGCAGCGTTGGACTGAGCTTCGCGCTGTGCATGCAGGTCGCAGTGAACTTCAACCTGGTGACGTTTTTTGGGAGAGCCGCTCCACAGGTTGCTTGGTTGCAATGGCCGAGCATTGCCTACCGAGTATTCCTCTTCCTCACATGGCTTGGTGCTATGGGGTACGTGGCTCGGCTACGACGTCTGGAGGCGATCCAGCGTGATTACCGACCGGACGTCGACTGCCCGTGACTCAGAAGTCCGTGATCGACCCAGTTCCGTAGCTCTGCCGGCCACCCAGATACTTCGGTGCGCGGCGGTTGCGGAACAGGCCGCCGAGCTTGGGCTCGAAGTTCAGCATGAACCGCGTTTCGTTGCCGATGTTGTCGAAGGAGATGCGCAGCTCGAGGTTCCAGTTCAGGCTGCTGCGCACGAGCAGCGCGTTGTAGTTCAGGTGCTTCCTGAGCCCCAGGTCGTACTGCGCACCACCGATGAGTGACCAGCGGCCAAACGCCGAGGTCACGGCGCCGTAGCCGATGGTGCCGTCGACAGCGCGGTCGGTGCGGTAGTCGACGTAGTAGTTGAACCCGGCGATCGGGCCGAAGCCCAGCTCCGTGTTGAACGTGCGCAGTTGTCCGGTGCTCCAGTCGTGTTCGCCGTCCACGTAAAGGCGCATGTCAGGCAGCGGGGCCCAAGGCGAGTCCGGGCGCAGGACGACTTCGTATTCGAGTAGCCCCAGCTCCTCACCGGCGTTGTCTCGCGCCGCGTTGGGCAAGATCGTCTGCGCGAGATCGATCTGCAGGAAGTCTTGGGCCAGCACGAGTCCAGGTGTCTGCCCATCCTCGATAGGACCTTCTCCGTTCCAGCCACTGTCGGCCTGCGCCTTCATGCGCTGCAGTCGGTTGTTGAGTTCGAAACGAATCTCGGTGCGCTCGTCGAGCAGGTCGACTTCGTCGATGGGCAGGAAGTCCGACGGATCACCTTCCACTTGATAGCGGTTGAGGAAGCGCACTGCAGGAGCCATCACGTGGCGCAGGGACTGACTGTCGCCGTCGGCGTCGAGCCAGGAGAACGTGCGCTGCATGCGCGTACCGGCGACCGCACCTGCGGCCAATGCCCAGCGGCCCTCGGACGAAGTGCTGAGCGCTGTCTCGTTGAAGTGCGTGAAGCGCGCGGAGGCGAAGGGTCGAATCCCGACCGGACCGAGGAACACCGGCGCGGCCAGCTCGATCTCCTGATCGAAGCGCGTGACGTCGTCAGCGACGCGCGTGCCGGTGAAACGGTCGTCGTACTTCAGCCGTTTGCGGCCTAAGCCCGTCGAAGCACTCAGCGTGATCGGTGTTTCCCACGGCGTTTCCGCGATGGGGTACGAAAACACGTCGTAGGTTGCGAACGGGAGCTCTTCGACGAAGAACGGCGTGAGCGCTCGCGAGTCGTTGTAGCCAAAGTCGTTGAGGTTGAAGCGGCCCGACGCCGTGAACAACGACTGATCTCCTGCAGAACGCAGGTAGAGATTGGTCTCGGGAAGTTCGTCTTCGAAGTAGTCGCGCTCGAAGAACTCGGAGTAGGTTGCTTCGTCGGATGTGGCGAACAAGGCTGCGTCGAGGCGGGTGTGGTCGCCCAGCTGAAACCGATTCTTGCTGCGCACGAGATTGCGCCCCGTATCGTCGATGAGGCTCCCGTCGACTCTGTTCTGCACGTAGCGAATGTTCTCGCCGCGATCATCGAGATGGAACACTTCCGTGCGTCCGCGCCACAGCGTGCCACCCTGGTAGTCCAAGGCGCCGCGGATGGGGAAGCCGCGCTCTTCGATGTAGCCAAGCCCTAGCTCCCAGTTGCCGCGGAACTCCGATCCCGGGCGTCCGGTGAGGAACTCATGAATGCCCGATCCCAAACCGTTGGCGGGTCCGCCGAAGTCGAGGTTGGCCTCGAAGCCCTCGCGGTTGGAATAGCCCGCAGAACCACCCTTCAACGGCACTTCGTTTTGGTCCTTGGTGAAGAACCGAACGTTGGGCAACGGCAGGAGTGATGTTCCACCCACGGCCAAGGTGTTGCCGCGGCTGATGATCTCGAACTCGGATTCGCCTTGTGCGGTGGGGCGGTCGATGACCTGGACTTCGCCGGTGAAAATCTCGAACTGTGGCTCACCCGCGGGGCACGACGTGACCGAGACTTCGCGACCGATGAGACGCGTGCCCTGCTTTACGAGCCTCGGACCACGCACGGTGTAGGTCACCGTGCGTCCTTGACCCGCTGCCGAGACGTAGCGAACCAAGCCGTTTTCCACGATCAGGCGATCATCGATGGGCGAGATCCACAGCCGTTCCGCTTCGATCGCGATGCGATTGCCGCGGGTGACGGTGACTCCGCCTTCGAGGTAGAGGTGCTTGAAGAACCGCAGCTCACGACGGCCTTCCCAGGACTCATTGTTCGCGGCACTCACGCTGGGGATCGCTGAGGGTGCTGCGGTAGCGAGGAATGCGCGAAGTCGAGCTTCGATCGCAGTCGTGGTCGTTTGACGCCGCGGATTGGGTTGCGGCATTCCGCGCCGGGGCAACGTGGGCGAGCCTTGGATCCGAGCCAAGCTGCGCTGCTGTTCGTCGCGATCAACCAGCAGTACGGCGTGCGCGCCGCGAATCTCTACGTCGCCCTGACGCAGGCGAATGCCGCCGACGATCAACCACTCCGCATCGTCGCCGTCGCCCTGGCGTTCATCGAAATAGTTGTAGTCGACCGTCCAAAACTGTTGCTCGCCAACGGCTGCGCTGGCCTGGGCCTGCGCGGCTTCTGCGGCAGACTTCTCCGCTTCCGCGGCGCGTTGCCGCAACACATTTGTCGGGTTCACTTGGCCGTGCAGGCACGCCGGCGCCGCCGTCATTGCCGTGAACACCCAGAACGCCCAGAGCCACCCCCGCCCTATCTGCTTCATCGACGACCCGCTTCACTGAGGATGCGTCCGTGCCATGACCGCACGGACATCTTCGCATAATCCGCTTCGACGAACGCCGCGGTGACCTGAACGCCGTTGGGCAGCGCGACGTGCGCGCGGCCATCTGTGGACCCGACCGCACAGGTTTGCGCGACCAAGTCGAGCGTGAGTTCATCGGCGGTCGCCGTGATGCGTGACCAATCGAGAACCACGTTGCCCCGGGCTTCGATGCGCACGAGTTCACCGGACTTTGGATCGCGCACCAAACGCACGTGTTCGGCCTGCAAAACCAACCCGCCGGGAAGTTCGACGTCGTCCGCAGTGACCTCGCGGATGATGACCGGGCCATCGAAGCTCACTTCGTTGCGCAACGCGGTGATTTCGCCAGAGGGCTCAAGGCGCAATCTGCGCAGCCTGCTGGATGCCGGGTCCACAACTTCCGCTGCCGCGGCAACGTCGCGATAGAGCAGCCTCGGCGGGTGCTTCGCGTCATAGGCAAGGCCGATGCGCTCGGCATCACCATCGCGCATGAGTCTGACCCGAGGTCCGATCGCGGTCACGCGGTGACCGCGCGGGTCGCGTCGTTCAAGGATCGCCGGGGATCCATCCAAGACGCCTGATTGGGTGTGGAGCGAGACGTGGAACGAACTGCCGCTGCCGTGAATTGAGTTTGGGTCCTTCGCATCGCCCTGGGCGAGTGAGACCCGATCGGTGGCGAAGAGCGCGGGCTTGGCTAGATACGGAGCGAAGACGAGACCGAGCCCGGGCGGCAAGAAAGCTGCGTGTGCCTTGAGGACGGCCGGCGCCACGATGAACGGTTGCATCACGAGATCCGTTGCCTTCAGCGTGCCGTGCATGGTGGCGGCTGGCAACGCGCGGCGGTTGGCCGCCGCAGCGTCTGACTCGGTTGCGTTTGCCGCGTTGGAATTCGCGCCGAACAAGGCGTCTTTGGGGGTGCCGAAGAATTGGAGTTCGGGAAGACTCGGTAGCTCGCGTTGCGAATCGGGATCGACCGTGGCGTGTAGCAGCGCAGCGCGCGGACCCTGGCGGAAGACGTGAATGATCGGTGCTCGCAGCGCGCCCGATGCCTCGGCGCGTGCTGTCGCTGCAGACGTTGCGTCGGCGTTTGTCGGGTCGGCGTTGGCCACCTTCGCGATCTCGGATTCAGGGCGCGCGATGGTTGCTGGTAGTTCTTCGGTACCACGCAGGGTCCACACGCCCGGTCGTTCCTGCACGATGCGGGGGGCTTTGGCGAGCAGCGGTGCGACCTTGGCGAATGCGGAGGTGTGGTCTTCTTCGAGCCGTCCAACCACCATGTCGCCGAGAGCATCGAACCTGTCGACGCCATCGCGAGTCATCACCGCGGTGAGATCTGACACACCGGTGAGTCCCACAGCGGCGCCCAACCGTCCGCGAATGGCTTCGTCTTCGTCGGTGCTCGGGCTTTCACAATGAACGCGAAACGGTTCCGTGGCGCTTTCGTCCACGGACACGCGCACGGTGCCTGTGCCCTCGATCTCCAGCGGATCGCTTGGCTTCTTGCTGCGACTCGAACGGTCACCGTCGACACCGAGCTCGTTGGCGGCAGGCGTTGCTGCGCGGGTGAGGCGGTAGGCGTGCTCTGCCGTTGGCTGCGGTGGGCCCATGAGTAGTTCGCCGCGGCTGCCCAGCGAGTGCATGGTGAAGCCGTCGTTGCCGGTGACGTGCCACGGTCCGCCTTGGCCGGTGCCGTGCATTTCGATGTTGCCGTGGCCGCGGACGAACAGCCGTTCTGCCGCCAGTGAGTTCTCTGTTCTTGCCGTGCTTGTTGAATCACCCGCTTTGGGATCGACCGCTGCGTTGTTGCTCGCAGCGCTGACACGCGGTCCGTTCCCGCTGGGGCCAAGCCGCACCATGGTGGCACCCTTTGAGGCATCCATTGTCATCGACTGCAGCAGGCCACCCGTTTCGGGGGCTGTAGTGAGCATCGACGCGTGAAAAGCACCGGTCGTCACGACACAGGTCGGCTCAACCAGTCCGCCGATGGACCAGCGGGGGAACCCAAACGCTTCGACGATCGGTCCCATGTGTGCTCGAGGCCGCAAGATGTGCACATCGCCCTCCGAGCGCAGCGTCGCCGTCTGTTCGCCGGCCCACTCAACGTCCACCGGCTGACCTTCGCTCGCTGCGGTGATGCTCCAAGGGGTACCGTCCAGTGCTGGGACCACAAGGAAATCGCGTGCCGTCACGTCGATCCCGGTCTGCGGCTGTAGTAGCCGCGCATCCCGCCCGGAAAGCCGCAACGATCGCCACAGCCCTTGCGAGTTGGCATTGCTCTTCGAGTCGAGGGCTTCTTCGGCCAAGACGCAGTAGCCGATCAGGCGATCGCCGGTGGCTTGTGGCGCGGGGTCCAGCTTGCCGTCGGGCCAGCGCATGATGACGTCGTCTTGCAGCTCGACGCGAACGACACCGCCCGGCACATCGCGCCGCAGGTGCATCGTGCCCGAGGCTTGGAGCTCGGAGAGCAGGATCCCTTCGACGTTGCGCTCGCTGAACCGTGGCATTGAGTTCACGG
>CBESZZ010000010.1:0-18286 GCA_965534055.1 uncultured bacterium
AGGGACCCTGGAATGCTTCTAGGGACTTGTCCCGAAGGAACGTCCACATGCGACGTTCTTCATTGTCCTCGCCGGATTCGAGCGCGCGGAATCGCGCCGCCGCTTCTTTGTCGAGAGATGGGTCGTCGGCGGCTTCTTTGCTGTAGCGCTTGTACAGCTCGAACATGTGCTGCATCGGTGCGCGTGCAAACTCGGCTTCGTCGCCGAAGCGCAACCACGCCGTCATCATTTTCGCGAACGGCATGCCCCAGTCGCCCAGGTGGTTGATGCCGACGACTTCGTGGCCGAGATGGCGGTGGATTCGCGTCAGCGCTGCGCCGATGACAGTGGAGCGCAGGTGGCCCACGTGGAACGGCTTCGCGATGTTGGGTGACGAGAAGTCGATGACGATGCGTTCCGACTCTGCGCTGGATGCTTCCGCGCCATACGGCGCGCGGCTTTCCAGGACCCCGCGAATGATCTCTTCGGCGAGTGCTGCGGGCGGGAACCGCATGTTGAGGAACGGTCCCGCCGCGCTTGCTTCCGCAACCACAGCGTCGTCTTTCAACGCTTCAACCAACTCGGCTGCGATCTTCGGCGGTGCCATGCCCAGCAGCTTGCTCAGCTGGAAGCAGCCCAGCGCGACGTCACCGTGGCTTCGGTTCTTGGGTGGGCCGAGCAGAAGCGCTTGATCGATAGCGCTGCCGTCGGCCTTGCCGTCGCCAATGGCGACAAGCAGTTCGACGAGTCGCGCGCGAAGATTCGAGTTGAGGTCCTGCATTACCAGTTCTCCCATTTCTCGAGCGCTTCCGTTAGATCCGCGTCGAGGTGTGCTTCGTCGTGTTGAAGATCACGGAGTTTCTCGTGATCGGTGTAATTCACTTCCAGGGCCATCTTGGCGCGCACCTGCTTGAGGTTTTCCTCGAGCTCCATGATGCGCTTCTCGAGCTTCTCGAACATCAGCGGGTTGCGGATCTTCTGCTCGACTTGTTTTGGCTTGGCGGGCTTGGGCTGCGACTGTTTCGCTGCGCCCTGCTTTGACTTGCCGCCCTTCTTTTGTTGGGCGGATGCGGGCTTGGCTTTCGTCTTGCCCTTGCCAGCAGTTGGTGCAGTTGTGGGTGTGGCGACTTCTTTCGTGCTGCGCCTGTGTTCGCTGTGCCACTTCATGCACTGCTCAAGCCCGCGTTCGAACACGCGCACCGCACCGTCTTCGACCCAGAGTACGCGGTCGGCGACTTCTTCCAAGAACGCGCGGTCGTGGCTGACGATCAGTGCAGAGCCGGGGTAGCCGTTGAGCGCTTGACTCAAACCTTCGACCGAGGAGATGTCGAGGTGGTTGGTGGGCTCGTCGAGACACAGCAGGTCAAACGTGCTGCGTGTCAAGATGGCCAAGCTCAGCCGTTGCTTCTCGCCCCCGGACAGGTTGGCGACGTCGAGGTTCACGTCGTCGCCGGTGAACAAGAACGTCCCCAGGTGATCGCGCAGGATTTTGTCGTCCACGGTGACGTCGAGCGCGCGCAACGCTTCGAGCACCGTGCCGTGGTCGGGAAGCTCCGCCTTGTCCTGGCTGAAGTAGCCAGTGGTTACTCCATACGCGCGCTCGATCGTGCCGGCATTCGGCGTGGAGACGCCCGCGAGGCAGCGCAGCATCGTGGTTTTGCCCGCGCCGTTGGGGCCGAGGATGCCAAGCGTCTCGCCGTAGAGCAGGCGGAACGTGGCGTCTTGCACCAGCGTGCGCGCCAGTGCGTGTTCGGTTGCGGGGATCGAGAGCCGCAGCTTCTCGATCTGAATCATGGTCTGACCTTCCCGGCCGCGCGCGGTTCCAAGAGCGACCTGCATGGATTTGCGAGCCTTCTTTGGGCGATCCATCATCGCCATGCGCTCGAGACGCTTGAGGCGACCTTTGGCCTGCGCGGTCATGCGCGAGCCCATGTTGCGGCGGATGTACTCGCGCTCCTTCCCGACGTAGTCCTGCTGCGATTTGAACGCGCGCTTCTCCGCCAGCAATGCCAGTTCGCGTTGCGCTTTGTACGCCGAGTAGTTGCCGACGTACACGGTGGCCGTGCCGCCCTCGACCATCACGATGCTCTTCGAGATCGTGTCGAGGAACCGCCGGTCGTGACTAATCACGATGACGGCGCCTGGGTGCTTGCCGATCAGACCTTCGACAAACTCGATTCCTTCCAAGTCCAGGTGGTTGGTGGGTTCATCGAGAATCAACAGATCCGCAGGCGTCGTCATCAACGCCGCGAGCACGACCCGTGACAGCTCGCCGCCGGACAGCACGTGCATCGGTTTGGTCCACGTGGCTTCGGGGAACCCGAGTCCATCGAGCACCTTGCTGATCATCGGTCCGCGCTCGTAGCCACCGCCCGCTTCGAACGCACCGTGCAGGCGGTCCCAGTCCTGGAGCGCTGACTCGTCTTCGGGGTGCGACGCCATCCGGTCTTCGGCGGCGCGGATGCGGGTCTCGAGTTCGACGAACGCGCCGTTGCCCCTAGTTACGAAGCCCTTGACCGTGTCGTCGGGTCGGAAGGTCGGCATCTGTTCGCCGTACGCGACCCGCAGTTCCTTCTTCGTGTTGCGTTGGCCGAGGTCCGCTTCGTCGACGCCCGCAAGGATGCGGATCATCGTCGTCTTGCCGGCGCCGTTGTCGCCAATCACGCCCATGCGGTCGTGGTCGTCCACCCGCAGCGACAGTCCGTCCAAGACGTTGAAGTCGCTGAAGGCGCGGTGGATGTCGATCAGGTTGACGAGTGTCACGGGAAGGCTGTGCGGTCGGAAGCTGCGGGATGGATGAACCCACCAGTTGAGCGGGTGAGGGCCCTTCACGGAACGCCTGTCTTGCGGTTGGGCTGACTGACCCGGCGTCGGGTTGGGTCGCCAGGGCGGGATCCCTCAGTCCGGGGTCAGCCACTCGCCGTTTCAGCGGGGGAGAGACCTGAATCCCGAGGGCTGGCCTGACGCCGAATTCTGCAGGATGTCGGCGCACCGACGGTGGTCATGTCGCCCAAGCGGCGGAGGCTGACGACCGCGGTGGCTCACGTTGCACCGAACCAGTGCTCGGGTCGGACGAGCCCCGTTCGAGTCTTGGACCTTGGGCCACTGAGACCCGCCTAGATCCTCGCTGCCGACCCAAAGGAGGGCGTCTGTGATCAAACGGCTCGATCCGGGTCGTGAATAACAAAAGAAACCTTGGCATTGAACGTGCAGGCCACCGCCGTGGCTGCATCCGCGTTTTGCCCAAGCCGCTACACTGCTTCCCGTCGCTTGCGGACACAATGTTCGAGCGTCGACTCCCTTCCTTGTTATTCCGAGGTTTCTTGATGCGCCGTTCACTCGCTCTCCTGCTTATCCCCGCGCTGTTGCCCGCGGCCGCCTCAGCACAGTCCGTCTTGCGCGTGGGCCCCAACCGCGCGTTCACCGAGATCTTCGCCGCCACAATGGCCGCGCAGCCCGGTGATGTCGTGCTGGTTGATACCGGCGGCTACCGCAACTTCAACGCGACGCAATCCATCACCATCCGCGCGGATCCTGTGGGTGCGTTTGTGGAGGTGGCTGCACCGTCGATGTTGACCAGCGTCTCTCCTGGTGTCGGTGAGCACATCATCATGGAAGGGCTGACGTTTGCCGGCGAAGTTGACGTCTTTGGACCGGGGAACGCGAGCTTCACCCGCACCGTGTTTCGCCACGCCCTGTCTACCGGTGGGGATTCGAGCGTGGCGTTGACCGGATGTCAGTTGATTGCTCCTGACACGTTGCCCGTCGGCCGGCCCGCCTTGATCGCCGTGGGAACCTCCACCGTGAGCGCAGTGCAAACCAGCTTTGACGGCGGCACCCATTTCTTTGTCGGTACGCCAGGCATCGCGGCCAGCCAGTCGGCCCAGCTGCATCTCAGTAGTTGCAGCGTCGTTGGTGGCGTGGAGTCACGTCTGCATCATTTCGTTCCGAACTCCGGGATGGTTCTCAGAGATGCGGCGCGAGCATGGATCGTGGATTGCGACGTTTCGGGCTACCCGTTCAGCAACTTTGGAGGCATTCCTTCTGGCCGAGCCATCATCAATCTCGGAACCGAGCCTGTGATCTTTGAGCGTTGCAACATCACGACGGGAAGCATGCCGCCAGTTCTTGCTGCAACTACTGGCATCGTCACTCCCGGCTTCCTCCTTGGGATCTCGACGCCGACGACTCACCTGCAGCGTGGTGCGCCAATGCAGATCGACTTCCGCACGCGTCCTAGCCTTCCGGTCGTGATGCACACCGCGCTCGAGCTCGGTCCCGCAACCTTCCATCCGCTGCTTTCGCAGCCGGAATGGGGCTTCTCGACGAACACGATCTACTTCGCGTTCATGCTAGCGGACGTCAACGGGTTTGCTTCGACGTCGCTGACCATCCCGAACATCCCCGCAGCGCTGAACCGGAGCTTCTGGTTCACCGGGTGGAGCGCGATGGGGCTACCTGCGCAGCTTTCACCGACGTTCGGCGGTGTGGTGCACTAGAGAAGGGGGGCGGTGGGGTTGGGCTCTTGTGCGCGGATGCGAGCATGAGCCGGCTTGTTGGGGAGCGGCAGTCGGCCTGTGATCAGGGCAAGATGATCGTCATCGTGCGCAATCGTTCCCGGGCTCAATGTCGGAGTGGCGGTCTTTATGGTGTCTCGGGAATTATTGTCCTTGACCACAGGGGGTGCAAAACTGCAATGATAGGTTCTAGGTGACACCAAGTTGGTGTCATGGAGTTTGATTCAACGAATAGAAAAGGGAATAGCATAATGATTAAGGCAATTATGGGCGCGGCAATGTTTGTCGCAATTGCGGGATCTGTGTGTGCTCAGGGGTCCTACACCCTCACTGCGAATAACGGGTCTGAGTACAATGTGTTCCTGGGCACAAACGCGCTTGGGAATCCAGTCGTCTATCTTGACGAGGTGGAGCAGCTTGGATGGAAGTGGGTCGTGAAAGACACCGATGGAGATGGCAAGAAGGACGACCTCCGGATCACTGACGCGGGAGTTCCTCCCAATCAGGGAACGACTGACCTGAAGAATGGGGCCAATGACGTCCAGAGCGGCACCGCCCATGACGGTAACGTCGCGTACCCTGCCAATCAGATTGGCACTTGGGCGAGATGATCGGATGAGCGCCATTCTAGACGTGGAGTGGCGCTGCTCTTCTAACTGTGAGCGGCTACTACAATGAAGTGGATTGCAGCGTTGTGCCTTCTGGCGATTGCGGCTTGCGTTGGGTTCGCGACTTGTTCTTCGGAAACCGATCAGCCCTCGTCTACGACCGGAACCCTAGAACGGGATGATCGAGGCTTTGCAGCAAGTGCGCAGGGTCTAGAGCCGGGTCCGGAAACTCGAACAGAAATCGGCGGCATGTCACCAGAACCCGCAGTGCCTCCGCGTGAGGTGTCTGGGAAGGTGCGCTATGAGTCCGGACGACCTGCGTTGGCCCGTGTTGCTGTATCGCCTGCGCAAGGCGGGTTCGAATCTATCGAAGTGCAATCCACCGCCAGCGGACACTACTCAGCGGCTGTTCCGAGCGATTGGCAACCTCTTGTTGTCGTGGCGTACGACAAGGAAGGAGCAAAGGCTGAGCTGAATGTTGCGGAGTTCGGCGAAGGCGATCTTGAGTGTCCTGAGCTCGTCCTGACGCGTGTCATCAAGTTTCGCGTTCGTTTGGCCTGTGCTCCTGAGGTGATGGCAGCATTGCCAGGCGGGATTCTTGGCCAGATTCGAGTCGCGCTGGTGCGGAACCCACCTCGAGATCTTGCCGAATCAGCTCTAGTCGAGGAGGTGGTGGTCTTCGATCTGGGCGAAGGTCTCGAGCAGGATGCCGAGCGGACCATTGATGCAGCAGGGCTCAACTCAGTTCTCTGGAAATTTCAGCGCGTCGGGGCCGGTGCTGCTTCTGGAGGGGCTCTTCTGATTCAGGAGATCGCGGCCGGGAGCGATCGCATCGATTCAGAGCTAACTCTCAGTCTAGACATGTTGATGATGGCGGATGTCTTCAGTGACAGCGAGCAGCCGGCGGCGGGTGTGCCTTTGGTTGTGTGGGTAAAATCCGCGCCGAGGCAACGCATCAAAGCTTGGTCGAACTCCGAGGGGCGCTGCGTGATGGTCGTCGCGCCTGGAGCGCACGGGACTCTGCAAGCGCTTTCGGAGCCGACGCATTTTCCATGGAGTGCCGGTCAGGTCGCTCGCGTGGTTGCGCCGCTGAGCAACCGACTCTGTGTTCGCGTGGTGGATGGGGACGGGAGCCCAGTGAAGAAGTACAAGCTGTCTCTCAGGAACCTTGAGACCAGGACTCGGGAAGGGCAGTTGCCCAAGGCAAAGAGTCGGTCGGATGCGGTCACCGGACTCAGCTACACCGACTGGCCGCACCTCATGAAAGGACAGGCGGTTTTCGTGACGATCCCCGACGTGGGGGAGATCCCCGTTTTGATCAGCAAGCCGTGGCTCCCAGTGGACGGACCGCTTCTGCTCCGCTTGCCAAAGCCGGAGCACGGGGCGCTGCGCTTCGTGATTCGAGAGCCCAGCCCAGATCGTCAAGCGCAATGGGTCAACGTGCGGGTGCGATCCATCGCGGGGGGCGCGGTTCCATGCGAGTATCTCTTGTCCTTCAAGAAGGGGCAGGCGTCTGATGGTTGGACCGCATGGAAGATCCATCCAGGTCGCTACGACTACGTTGCCAGCGATCCAAGCGGCACGATCGCTCAGGGTGCTGTGTCGGTCGCCGCAGGGGCGACAGCGGATGTCAGCATCCATTGAGTGGCGGTCTAGGTGCTGCGTGAATCGAGCGCTTGCCAGCGGTAGGGGTTTAGGCTGCATCCTTCGCCGTCAATCACAGGCCCAGCAACCATGACCCGCCGACTCATCTCCACAGGATCCTCGTTTGAATCGACCGCCGGCTACTCGCGTGCAGTGGTGCAAGGTGACTGGTGTTTTGTGTCCGGCACGACCGGCTACGACTACGCGACGATGGAGATGCCGAATGCCGTAGAAGACCAAACCCGCAACTGTTTGCAGACCATCGATGCGGCGTTGATTGAGGCGGGCTTCGCGATGAAGGACGTGGTGCGTGCGCAGTACACCATCACCGACGACGCGTTTGCAGATCGGGTCTTCCCTGTGCTTGGGCAGGTCTTCGGCGACATTCGACCGGCGGCCACGATGGTCGTGGCGGGCTTGATTCGGCCGGAGATGAAGATCGAGATCGAAGTCACCGCGCTTCGCCAAGGCTGAATCACCCCATCGCTGGATGTCTTTCGGTGGTGCCTCGGTCTGCATGGGTGTGCTCGATGCGTCTAGGAAGCGGTGCGCTAGCGGCCATCTCATCGTCTCTTCCGGCTGAATTGGGGGTCGACTGGCGGTTCCAGGAAAGGTCTGGCCCCCTTGGAGACCGCCTTGCGCATGGAGCGGCGTCCTCAACTCCGACCCCGATCGACCATGTGCATCGCAACAACTCTCGTCTCTCTACTCACCCTCGCCGATGGCTCCGGATTCGCAGCTCCTCGAGCGGAGCTAGTTCTTATTGCGCCCGCGCCGATTCGCCGGCTGCAAGAGCCACAGCAGGAACCACAGAAAGACCACCGCCATCCGGTGCCATCAGTGGCGGTCGTCGAGCGGATCCGAGCTGAGCTCGCTGCAGCGTCCCCGCGTGGCCTGGCAGACTTGTCTGCGTTCGATTGCATCGGATCGGCCATGGAGGCGATCCACGACATCAAGGATTCCGAAGAGCGAAGCGCACGCCGCTACGTTCTGTATTGCATCGCTCTGGAGCGCGCCGAAGGCAGTGACTTCATGCTGTGGGATCAGGTGATTGGCGAATTTGAAAGCTATCGGCTGGACGTGGGTGCTCTTGCGCTCATGTCTACGCTTCGGATGTGCGAGGCGAATATCAACCCCTTCGACAGTCGGGAGAGAGCTGAGCAGTTCTCGAGCGTTGGCCACCGTGCGCTGAAAAGCGATCTTGCCATGGCCGAACGGTGCCTGCGCGAAGCGGTTCGCTATGCCGAGAAGGGTTCTTTCCTTGGTCCCGCGCCGCACGTAGACCAGCTGCGCGAGGCGATTCGCGCGGCGCAAGCTGAGTCGAAAGCGAGTCCGCGAGCACCAGTTCCTGAGTCTGACGAACGCGCAGCGGTCGCCACGACGATCCAGGCGGCGCACAGCAAGGCGCGCCTCGCACTGAGTCCCCATGACCGCGACGGGCGGCGGAGTCTGTATCTGGGTCTCTTCGAAGCAGGGTGGACCGCCGCGGATCCCGCTGTGCGCTATGAGTCTCTCCGCTTCGCGTTCGGCGCCGGGGAGTCATACGGCGATGTGGACATGATTTCGCGTTGCTTGGAAGAACTCGCCGCGCAATTCGAAAGCGTTGACCTCGACCAAGAGCGCTTCGAAGCGGCGACCAAGCTGAAGACCGAGTATTCCTGCGAAGAAGACCACGCGCGCCTGTTCTTCCTTGCTGCCCAAGGCTTGTCAAAGAGCGAGCCAAAGCAAGCGCGCGTCGCCTTGGCACGTGCCAAAGCGATGGCGCAGGAGGCAACGCCGTCGCCATCCTGCGACGAACTCCAATCAAACTGTATCGCGCTCGAAGCCAAGCTAGGCGCGAAGTAGGGCTGGGCGACCGGCAGCTGCCGTTGGCTGTCGGTTCGAATCTGCCTTTGCGTGAGGCAATGCACTATTCGATGCGGTGTGGTGGGCGAGGTGCGGCGCTAGCATGCGCAAGATGAACTCGCTTTCGCTCCTTGCCGCTGCTTGTCTGGCGTGCGCGTCCCTCCTCTGCCCGATTGCAGCGCAAGCCGACCCACCCAAAGTCGACTCTACGAAGTGTTTAAACGTCGTCGTGCTCCTCGCCGATGACGCGGGCTATGCCGACTTCGGGTTTCAGGAAGTGTCCAGCCCAGACGTTGGAACTTTGACACCGCACATCGATTCGATTGCGACCGACGGAGTGCGTTTCACCAATGCATACATGTCCGGCGCAGTGTGTTCGCCTTCGCGGGCGGGGCTCATGACCGGGCGCTACCAACAACGGTTCGGTCACGAGCGAAACATCCCGCCGGGATACATGAAGGGAGGGATGGCTCTCGAAGAACAGACGATCGCCAATCGCATGCACGCGCTGAAGTTCGCGACCGGGTTGGTGGGTAAGTGGCACTTGGGGTACCCGGAGAAATACCAACCCCAGCAGCGTGGCTTCGATTGGTTCTTCGGCTTGTTGCAGGGTTCCCGCAGCTACCTGCCGATTAAGAAGCCAACGTCGCATCGAGTGCTTCAGGAGAACGGGAAGGCGCTGCCGGAGGTGGGCTACGTGACGGATCGCTTCGGCACCGCCGCTGCGCAGTTCATCGAGAAGCACCACGAGCGTCCGTTCTTTTTGTTCGTGTCATTCACCGCGCCCCACTCGCCGCTGGAGGCGAAACCTGAAGACCTGAAGGCGCTGGCGAAGATCGAGAAGCCCCGGCGGCGGAAGTACGCCGGATTGGTCAAGTCGCTCGATGACAATGTCGGCGTGATTTTGAAGGCGCTCCACAAGTTTGATTTGGAAGGAAACACGCTCGTCGTATTCACGAACGACAACGGTGGCCAAACGTCGACCGGCGCAAGCAACCAACCACTCCGTGGGCGCAAGGGTCAGCTTTGGGAGGGTGGAATCCGCGTGCCGATGGCGATGCGATGGCCTGGTCAGATCGAAGCCGGCAAGGTGATTGAGGATCCAGTCAGTTCGCTCGATCTGTTGCCGACGTTCGTTTCTGCATGCAACGAAACGGTGGAGCTAGATTGGAAGCTCGACGGCATAAACTTGCTCTACCGATTGACCGGCAAGCTAGATCAGCTTCCCGAGCGGCCCTTGTTCTGGCGCTCCCACGGCAGCGAGGGGCCTGCCGCAATGCGTCGCGGCAACATGAAGCTGGTAGTCGAACGCGGCGAGGAAGCAGCCGTGGTGCACTTGTTCGATCTGGAAGCCGACCTTGGTGAAGCCAACAACCTCGCCGAAGAGCGGCCCAAGGAGGTGCTGCGCATGCGTGCCGAACTCGCCAAGTGGGAGAAGGAGCTCGTGGAGCCGCTCTGGGGATCTACTCCGCGCCGGAAACGCTGAGCGTTTCAGGCGTTCGTTCGGGCTGGCGCAGCTGCGAGACGACGGGCGTCGACAGGTCCAGGTGGATCGCGCGGTTTCGGACGCGTCTCTCACGAGTGAGTCTGGGGGTTCGAAAAAAGGTTTGGCCCCTGTGAAAGTCGCCTTGCGCATGAGTCGGCGTCCTCAACTCTGACCTCGACTGATCATGTGCATCGCAACGACTCTCGTCTCTCTACTCGCCCTCGCCGACGGCTTTGGATTCGCAGCTCCTCGCGCTGAGCCAACTCTTGCCGCGCCTGCCTCGGTCCGCTGGCAGCAAGAGCAACAGCACGACGAACGCCATCCAGTGCCTTCGGCGGCGGTCGTTCAACGCATTCGAGCTGAAATCGCAGCGTCGGCTGCAGACGGGATCGAACGCTTGTCTGTGTCCGATTGCATCGGACAGGCGAAGGAGGCGATGCAGGAAATCAAAGATCCCAAAGAGTTGAGCGCTCGCCGCTACGTTCTGTCCGCATCGCACTGAAGCGCCTCGAAGTCAGCGACTTCCACGAGCAGCGGGATCAGGTGGTCGATGCACTTGGAACCTATCGATTGGACATGGGTCGTATTGCGTTCATGTCCGCATTTCGAATGTGGAAGCAATTTGACGACCTGTTCGATTTTATTCGGATTGCTGAGGCGTTCTCGAGCGCTGGTCACCGCGCTTTGAAGAATGATGTCGCTATGGCCGAACGGTGCCTTCGCGAAGCGGCTCGCTATGCAGAGAAGACCTCCTACTTTGATTCCTCGCCGCACGTCGATGAGCTTCGGGAAGCGATTCGCGCGACGAAAGGTGCGGCGAAGCCAGGGCCGCGACTACCAGTTCCCGGGGCTGACCAACGCGCGGCAGTCGCCACCACGATTCAAGCGGCACACGAAGAATCACGACTTGCGCTGAGTCCCTACGGCCACGACGCGCGGCGCAGTCTGTATCTGAGTCTTTTCGAAGCAGGATGGACAGCCGCGGATCCCGCCGTGCGCTATGAGTCTTTGCGCTGCGCGCTCGACGCCGGGAAGTACTTCGGCGATGTGGACATGATGTCGCGTTGCCTGGAAGAGCTCGCCGCGCAATTCGAAAGCGTCGACCTCGATCAAGAGCGTTTCGAAGCGGCGACCAAGCTAAAGACCGAGATCTCCTGCGAGGAAGAACACGCGCGCTTGTTCTTCCTTGCTGCCCAAGGCCTGTCAGAGACCAAGCCAGAGCAAGCACGCGTCGCCTTGGCCGGAGCCAAGACGCTGGCACTGGCGGCCGATTCGTCACCATCCTGGGACAAGATCAAGTTGAACTGTTTCGCGCTCGAAGCCAAGCTCGACGCACAGTAGGGACCAAGCGACCGGCAACCGCTTGTTCGACGCCGGCTCGAAGTTTCCTTCGTGTGGCCAGTGAAGGCGGCGTTGAAGGCGCGGCTGCTACGCGCTGTTAGTCCCGCAGCGTGGCGACGACGGGCGTCGACAAGTTGGCTTGCCCTTGATCCAAGACGACACCCTGGACCGTGAACATGAATCCGCGCGGTAGACCCGCGGGGAGCGGCACGGTCGCCGTGACCTGCATCGCGCCAATGCCGAGAACTGCGATCGTCGGCTGCAACATGAACGCCGAGCCAAACGGCGTCTGAGTCTCGCGGCCGGGGAGCGCTATGGCGAGGACACCGATCGTTCCCGCAGCCGAGTTCATCGTCAGTTGCGAACTCTGGGTTGCGGGGCTGAAGATGTTGGAGATGGCGCCGGTTTCGACGGGTGCGACGTTCGCGGGCGCGCCGACGATGATCCCCGTTTCGGTGGCCACATCGACACGAGCGCTGGACCCGGCGTCGAGATCGAGGCCGGGTGAGAGGTTGGGGAACCCGCGGAGATCGCAGGCAGCAAGCGTCACGGTGGAGCTACGGAGAATGATGCTGCGAGCTGTCCGAATTCCGAACGGGTCGATCGCCGCGCCGCCAATTACACGAGATCCGGAGATCCAGATGGAGCTCTGGTTGGTTGCTTCGAGAGCTTCGGTGACGGGCAGTGAGGTTTGGATGAACTGGCTTACGCCGGAGATGATCGAGTCGGAGATCGTGATCACCGATGCGTCCGCCCGCAGCCCGCGAGTTCCGGTGGAGTTTGACCGGTGGATATGAACCTGCGCCGCGTTCACCGCCAGCAGTCCTGGGCTACGCGGGACGTTGTTTAGGTCGGTACCGGCGAGGCCGCAGTCCTCGATGACTACCCGTGCCGCGCAATTCCGAACGATGATCCCAGCACCAAGGTTGTTTGCGATGTTGCGTTGAAGCGAGCGCACGACGACCTGTTGGCCGGGGCGCAAACCGGTAATGGTGAGGTCGCCGATCACAGGTGCGCGACCCACGGGGAAGTCGCCCTGCAGCGTGATCGCTTTCGAGAGAGTCAGAGTCCAGTCGATTGCCGAACCGCCGGTCGGTTGGACCAGGATGGTGTCGCCATCCACGGCCGCTTGCACGGCAGCCTGAATGGTGACAAACCCGCCGTTCAATCCGCCGTCGACAATCAGCGTGCTTTGCGCGGTCAAGGAAGTTGTGAGCGCCAGGGCGGCCATGGCGGTCCATCGAATGGGCATGTTCATGATTGAGAGAGAGGTTTGTTTGGGCGAAGTGGGTCCGGCGAATCTGGGGCCCAATCTTTTGGACCGCCGCTCAATGACTCTGTGCCTAAGCAGACGAATTTTGGCACCCGCAGTGTTCCGGGTACGTCTGCATCGTGGGGCTCAGTTGCGAAAATCCCAACCCGCCTTTGTCCTGCGATTCACCGACAGCTGTCGGAATACCGACCGCTCACGCGGTCGGGCGTCGAGCCGCCCGACAAGCATCGCTCAATCAGCGTACGACGCGGTACTCGTGAACCTTGATGACGCCTGCATCAGACCACTCAACGAGGATTGTGGCGCGCACTTTCGCGACGCTCTCAAGCGTCTTCAGGATGCTCTCGTGGTCGCGGACCGGAGTGCCTTGGATTGAGAGGATGAGCACTCCCGGCACAAACCCCAATTGGTCCATGGGCGCGGGGGTGCGTTCGAGTCGGAAGCCCCAGAGTCTTTGGCCATCGGGCGACGTCTCCGAGGCCGGCTTGCCGAGCGACTCGCCGCGGAACAACTCGCGCGCTTGCGCCATCATGGTGTCGAGTTCTTCGCCGGTGCGTAGCACGAAGAAGCCTTCGTGAACCGACTCAATGGCCGGGAACACGGCGTCCAAGAGTTCGGAGAACCAAGTGTTCACCGCCGCGATGTCGTTGCGGTCTTCCGGCGGTTGGACGGATGGCTCGCGAACGGCGAGGGTGATTGCGAGTTCGTAAGCTAGGTCGCGAACCTGTGCATCCTTCGAGTGCAGGAGCTGAAGCAGGCGCAGATGCAGTGCATCGAGGATTTCGCGGCCCGTGCTCGGCCGAACATCGATGAGGTTTGTCAGAAGCCAGAGCGCATCAGCTTGGTTGCGGGGCTCTTTGAGTTCGATCAACTCGAACCACGGCTTCAGGTTCATCTGCCACAGGAACTCGTCTGGCCTAGGAGTTCGCGTTCCCGCCGCAAGTGCCGCGGGGCTGCCTGGCTCCGCGGTACCGACCGCTGCACGAACGACTGCTTTCTGCTCGTTCTCGGTCAGGTCCCGCAGACGTGTTGCGACGTTCTTGCGCAACCAAGGCAGAGCGTGCGCCAGCGACTGGTGACGCACGGTGTAGCTAGGTTCGCCGGGTATGTGGCCGATTAGATTGATCGTTTGGGTTCGCCAGAAACAGCCCGCCATAGAGCGCCGTGGCTCGATCGTCGGCGCTGTTGCTGCGGCGAAGAATCTGGGCGAGATAACCCGCATCCATCGCCAGGTTCTCAAGCTTGCTGCGCGCATCCAACCAGCCTTCCGATTTGGATACTGGACGACCGCGTTCGTCGACCGTGACGTCGCTCGCATCCTTTGGCTTCTCAACCTCCCGCCGCATGACGCGGAGCTGCTCGTAGACCGCATCGGGCGGTGGGTAGTCTTCACCGGGCGTGCGGAATGGCGTCAGCGCATCCGGGACACCGTGGGGGCCTGGTGGCAACGTGGGCTGCTCTTGGCCGGGTGCGAGCTGTAGCAGGCTGCAAAAGGCGAGAGCGTAGAGGGGCTTTGGATGCATCGGTCGGCGGCGACGAAGCGAGCGCGCCGCAGGAGGACGGCGCCGGGCGTGGATCAATCGGGCAGGCGATAGTCTGCCAGAAGGTCTGGGTCACCTGGGTTCGGAACCGAGGCCTCCGGTGCATTTGCCGCAGGGCCGCTGCGGGCGGGTCGCTCGGGCGAGCCGACTAGCTCAGCTCAGCGCCCAGAGCAGGAACACCTGGCCGATGCCGATGACCAGGCCCAGCGCGCCGCCGAGGATCTCAATGGCGCGCAGTTCTTTCCTGGCGACTTCCAGAACGAGGGTTTCGAGCTTCTCCACGGGGAACGCGGCGACCTTCTCCGTGACCATCTCCTGCACGTCCAAACCGTCTTCGACCGCGGCCTCGAGCTGTTTCAGGATGCGACCCTTGTGCTTCATGATTCCGCCCACGATCGAGCTTCGGATGTCTTCGACCCGAGACTCGGTGAGGAATCCGCCGATCAGGGGCAGGCTGCGCAGCTCCTCGATCTTCGGTCCCAGGCCCTCTTCTAGGACGTCCCCGAGCAAGCTCTCAAAATCGACCTTGTCGAAGCTCTTGACGACGTCTTCATGGCCGACCAGGTGGTCGCCAACGACGCGGCCAATGCTCTCAGCCAGATCCTGCTGACGGCGACCCATCAGCCCCTGAACTTTCACGCCAAGGACGTTCACCGGTCGGATGGGGCGGAAGATCATCTTCACCGCCAACCGGTTGGTTAGGTAGCCGATCGCTCCGCCAACTAGGGGCAACGCGATCCAAGCGGTGAGGGTAGGTGCGACCATGCCGGGCAGTATCGGGACCGCGGCGCGCGAAGCAACAAGCGACAATTGCAGTGCAGCGGTTGCCGTCGTCTTGCGTCAGGTCGCGCGGATCGCGGGGGTTCCGCGCCGGTCAGCGCGACGAGCCAGCTCGTGGCGGGCGGTGGGCAGGGAAGTCGGCGATTTCGGCGGCGGAGGTGGGAGTGGTGACGAGCATCACCGACGCGGATCGCGCCGCCAGAGTTCGACCTAGTGGCAGATGATTTCCAACCCGTTGGTCGTCCGGATCCCGCCGCGCGCTGATCCAATACTCCCTTGGACCAAGACCGAGCTACCTCGGGGTGGTAGCGGGATCATGGCCGTTGCTTCGCCTCGAGCATTCATGGTGAACCAAGGCGTTGAAAGCACGCGGCTCGGCAACAGGAGCTGAAGGCACCCGGCTGTGGGCATCGGCACGAATTGCTTCCGGTGGCCCAGATCAATTCTGCCGAACGTGTTTGGATGGCCGAAGACTCGGAGTGAAGCGAATCGACCGAAGGGTGGAACGACCCCAGTCAGCTCCGCACAACTCACGCCATAGGGTTGCAGGGTGCAGCCATTCATCTGGATCGGTGGACTGTCGGGGATGAAGACGACGCGGACGTCTCCGTCAGTCGATGCCGTTCTTACTGGGGAGACCGCAAAGCTCAGCTCGAACTCGATGGCACCGAAGAATTCGAGTTCTACCGGGATTGCGACATTGATTGGAGTGCCGCTACTGAACTCTCGTTCCCACTGTCCGAGGACATCGACTCGCAACACGCTTTCAATCATGTAGCCGTCCGAGTGCTCATGGAAAGGTGCGTCCATGACGACGTGCAGCGTTCCGGTCACCCGGCGGTTCGCTTGCATTCTAAAGCGGAACGAGCCAAAACCCCCTGGTGTGAAGACGTAGTACGCTGGGCCTTCGCCATAGCCATGGACCGAGAATCCACGATCGAAGACTTCCGCGGACAGACCCCCTCGTCGGTGGAAATAGTCAATAAAGCTGCGTATTGACTCGTCCAGGCTTGGGTCGATCCTTTGGGTTGGGATTTGCCGGGCCCATCCGCCATAGATGACGCCATTGTCAAGCGTGCCGGTGACCTGCACTTGTGCCGTGGCCATCGTGGTGGTGAGCAGCGCGAGGCCGAGGAGGTGTGAAACGTGAACTTGAGGATGTTTCATGGCTGATCGCGCACGGAACGCGCGCGTCGAGGAAGAGGGGGCGTGCGCGGTGAATGCTGCGTCGCACGCGTGTTGCCCAATTCACAGCGGATCCTCGGACTCGAATCTCACGCGCCCGTCGAGAAACTTCCGTTGAGAGAATTCTGATCGGACGGACGGGGTTGGCGCGTCGTGCCATCGAACTTTCATCCGTTGCTGGATCAGCTCCGAGCTGCCTTGAGGTGGCAGGGGGATCATGGCGGTCGCTTCGCCTCGCGAGTTGGTGGTGAACCACGGTGTCGAGAACACGCGGCTTGGCAACAGGAGTTGAAAGCATCCAGCTCTGGGCATTGGCACGAATGTTCTCATGTTGCCCATATCGATTCTGCCGAACGAGTTCGGTTGCCCGAAGATTCGCAGGGAGGCGAATCGCCCGATGGGTGGAACGACTCCAGTTAACTCCGCACAACTCACGCCATAGGTTTGCACGGTGCATCCGTTCACGAGTAGGGGTGGCCGTCGGGAACGAAGGTGACGCGGATGTCGGTGATGACTCCAGGACCGTCATAAACATCCATCTCAAAGTCGATCGGTCCGAAGCGATCGAGCGTGATCGGAATCAATAGGCTGGTCGGAGTGCGGCTGCTGAAATCGCGTGCTCCTATCGGCGATCGCACCATCCGCAGTAGGTTGTGTTCGTTGGACTCGATGAGAAGCGATCCGGAGATCGTGCGAGTTGTCGCAATCTTGAACCTGAAGCTGCCCTCAAAGTTGAGTGTGTAGGCACTCGAGCCGGCAGCATGAGAATTCACACTGAATCCGTTGCTCAATACTCGCGCAGACAATCCACCGTGGAATCCAGACCGATGATCATGCATTACCACGTCAAGACTCGGGTCGATGGATGTCCATGGGGCGGCGCTGGCACGTTGCCATGGAAGAGTGAATACGGCGATTCCACGCTCTCCGACCCATCCTCTGACTTCGAGCTGCGCTTTGGCTGTCGTTGATGAAAACAGAGCCAGGGCGAGAAAGAGCAGACTGCGATTCGAAAGGACTCTCATGGCTTGTTTCTGGCGTGCGTCGGCTGGTGGTTGCTGAGGGTTACAGAGCGATGAAGGCCCCCGTGGCTGGGAGGCACAGTCCAAAGCGGAGCCCCGGTGGAGAATCTCACGCGTGCATTGAGAAAATCCTGACTCGACCGATTCAAGCGCACGGGCCCCGGCGGGAGTGAGTGGTCGATTGCTTGCCGCACGCGCGGGAATGCTCAGGCTCGCGGCTGGAGCCCGACGCGTGCCGGGTTACCCTCTCCGTCGCGATGACCCGACCTCCTGCGAACTGCGGTGCCGACCCCGACCTTCAGACTGCCCAGACGTTGACCGTGCGCGGACAGCGGACGTTGACCGGTGGTTCGTTCGCCCTCGAAGTGGACGGTCCGTTTGCCGAAACCCACCCAGGTCAGTTCTACATGCTCCGAACTAGCGAGCGCTGGCCGGTGCTCTTGCCGCGACCGTTCTCGCTCTACGACCGCGGGCCTGAGGGCGCGTGGGGATCGTTTCTCATGAAGGCGATCGGACCGGGAACGCGGGCGCTGGCCGCGCTAAAGCCTGGGGACACGGTCGAAGTCACGGGACCGCTTGGCCGGTGGTTCCCCGACGACGTCGCTTCACCGGTGGTTGTTGCTGGCGGTGTCGGGCTTGCGCCGTTCCTGCTGTTGGCCAAGGAGCATGTTGCGCGGGGGGGTGACTCACTGCGTTTGCTGTTCGGTGGTCGAGACCGCGATGCGCTTGCCGGCATGGAAGACTTTGAGGGTGTCGCCCGTGTCTTCGCTGCGACGGACGACGGCAGTTTTGGCCACCATGGGTTGGTTACAAGCTTGCTTGAGTCGTTGCTAGAGCAGGGAAAAGTGCAGTCGAACGACACCGTGTTTTGCTGTGGGCCCGACCCGATGATGCATGCGGTCGCGGCGCTGTGTAAGGCCCGCGGCATGCGGTGCTTCTTGAGTCTTGAGACCTACATGGCGTGCGGCTTTGGCGTGTGCAACGGATGCACGGTGGAAGTGCACGGCGGGCGGTTTGGCGACTGGCCCTACTCCCGGACGTGCATGGAAGGGCCGGTTTATGACG
>CBESZZ010000011.1:0-17738 GCA_965534055.1 uncultured bacterium
AGCACAAATCGGCCATGCCGCAGCACTATGCGGCGATCGAAAGCGATGCCGGCGGGTTCGAGCCGCGAGGCATCAGCGCCAGTCTGCCAGAGGGAGCCCGTGCCGGCGTCGAAGAAGCGATGCGCGCGCTGAAGCCATGGGGAATGAGTGCGGTGCTACCGGGCGGTGGTGGCGCGGACATCGGTCCCATGCGCGAGTTCGACGTGCCGCTGTTCGGCATGGTGATCACGTCGCACCGCTACTTCGACGTGCATCACGCCGCGACGGACACCATCGAGTCCGTGAACGAGCGCGAACTCAACCTCGGCGCCGCCTGCCTCGCGTTCGCCGTGACGGTGATCGCTGAGACAGAAGGGCTGCGGTAGCGCTTCGGGTTAGCGCACCGGTAGCGCGAGGTAGTTCGTGTACGAACGAATCGCCACGGCGCCCGGTGTGAACGTCAATCCCTGAGCGTGCACCGGAAGGCCGATGAAGGCGCGACGGGGCAAACCCGTCAGGTCAATCGTGGACGCGACGCGGCCGTTGCTGTCTAGCAGGCCAACGAATCCGTTGAGGAACGGAGGCGCGTTTTGCAGGAAGGTGCCGAAGAAGAACGCATCTGCGTTGATCGCCATCGCCCGTGGATCGTTGGCCAGCAGTTGCACTCCTGGGTGCACCGACAAGGACAGGGCGACGGTGTAGAGCATGCCGGCATCGTTTTGCGAGTCGATGCACAGCGCGGTGGCGGCACCGAGTGCCTGAATCGCGAGCGGTCCAGTGAGGTGCGGCATGCGCGCGAGGTCTTCTAGGTTGCTGAATGCTGGTGACGTGCCTGCGGGAGCCGCGTTGCCCTGCGCGTCGACACGCACAATTTGGTTCTGCGAAGCGCTGGACTGCGAGAGGACGAAGCCGCCATCAAACGCGCGGTCGATGCCGCATGGGTTGCCACCGAGTGCCGCATTGCTGACCCAAGTTGTCACGGTGCCGTTGCTTCGATCGACGCGAAAGACCGAATCCGTCAACCCGTCGAACACGGCGTAGTCGCCGTTGGGGAAGAACGCGGAGCCTTGCGGCAGCCGGAACGGCGAACCGGTCGCGATTGGAATGGCCGCGCCCGTTTGCGTGATGCGGAACAACCCGTCGACGCGGTCATCGCAAATGATTGGATCGCCATTGCCGTCGATCATCACGTCGAACGGTCGCATCAGCGGTGCGCCGGATGCCACCGTGCTGATCTGACCCGCTGCATCGACGCGCACGAGCGATGCCGAGCCATTGTCGGTGACGAGGATGTTCCCATCCCGTTCTTGTGCCACACGCAACGGTCCGCTCAAGCCCAGGGTGATCGTCGTGACGTTGCCCGCGGGATCGATGCGGTACAATCCATTGTTGTCGAAGCTCACAACCAGCAAGTCACCGTCTGAAGTTGGGCAGAGTCCCGTGGCGGCCACAGGGATGCTGGTCGTCATTGGGGTGGCGACACCCGCGGGATTGATGACGAAGAGGTTGGTGCCTGTCGAAGTGCGATTCGCAGCGATGGTGTCACCACCGCGGAACTGCTGAGCCGATGTGGGTGCGGAGAGCGCCAGCGCGGCGATACTCGCCGGTAGGATCGAATGACGAAGGAGTGAATGCATGAGTGGTGATCGTTGGTTTGGGATCTCACGCATGTTAGTGCCGGCGAGCGCGACGCGTGAAGAGTCAGCGGCGACAGGCGGTGGGAGCGCTTCGGTGCCGAACTCCATCTCCTCCGTAGTCCAATGGAGCGACTGCAAAGACAGATCGCCCCACCAGGCCCACGGATTCGGTGGTACTGGCTCAAAGCCGGTTGGGCAGCCGAAGGCTCGGCGGAAGGCGGTCCGGACAATTGCCCTAGTGGTTCCTTCAGAGTGGTGCGCCGTGGCGTATCTGGCTCACGAGCAATTTCGATTGGCCACCACCCTGCTAGGAGGGGCCGGTTCGAATCGCTCACCCTCGTGATGGTTGAGCAACTTGGTGTCGCCTCTTGATTGCTGGCTCGGTGAAGCGCCCCAACCGTCAAGTTGCGGTGAAGAGGTCTCGCGGAGTTCTCGTTGGCAACCGACGTCTCTCGCGATTCATCGATCCTCGGCCAAGGACCATTCATCGCGATGCTTGTCTCTCGCCCGTGCTCAACGGCACGCACACTCTTGCTCATTGCCGGGTTCGCCAGCGGTTTGGCTTCGTGCGTGAGTCGTGCTGCTCCGAACCGTTCCTTTCCGAACCATGCCGCTCCGACCACACTCGAGCGCAACCTCGGCGCGAAGCTGGCAGAGAACCCAGCGATCGAGGCGTCGTTGCAGAGCTCTTTGGCCGCGTTCGTTGGCGCCGTCCAAAGTGGTGCGGTTTCCGAAGTGCACATCGCTCTTCCGGATCAGGAGCAGCACGGCTTCTTCATGCGAGCCATTCGTGGTTTGGCTACCAAGCCCGACGAGACAGCCGGCGTTGCACGCGTCCTGAAATCATATTCGCCCGACGGTTCGAGCTATCTGATCACCATTGCGTTTCCCCGTGGCCGCGAGCCCGGCATTCACAAGATTTTGGAGTTCCATGCGTTCCCCGAAGGCGACGGTTACCGATTTCGAAGCCCTTTCGAGCACCGCACGCACAGCCTCCGGACCTTCGACAGCGAGAACGTTCGCTACCACTTCAATGGCACTCTCGACACGGATCGAGCCGCGGAGTTCGCTCGGTTCAAGAGCGAGATGGAGGATCGCGTCGGAGTCGCCGCCGCGCCACTGGACTACTACCGCTTCGATAGTTTGGACCAGCTCCTCAAGGCATACGGCATCGTGTACGACGCGACGAAGTGCAACTGGCTCGCCAAAGACCTGGGCTTCATGGATGCCGGCGGCACCCGCTTCGCGACGGGCACCGGCGATGAGGGCTACATCTTTGGCTACGTCCGCGACTTCCTGCCGCTTCACTGCGCCCAAGCCGGGGATCTATACTCCCCCTTCGTCACCGGGATCGCCGCGTACTACGGCGGCTATGGCCTGAGCGGTGATGATATGGCAACCCTCAAAGCCCAACTGCGAGGTCGTATGGAGGCGGTGCCGGAAACCAACTTCCTGCACGAGTTTCGCAATGGGCGCAAGTCGTCCGTGAACCGGCACTTCACGTTCTACGTCATCAGTGCGCTGATCTGTCAGGACCTCGTCGAACGCATCGGGTTCCAACCGGTGCTGCGCTTGGCTCACTCTGGCAAAGACGGAGAGCGGTTCTTTACGAACCTCGAAGCCATCCTCGAGGTCGACACCTCAGGCTTTCACGCATTCGTTCTGCGCCTGATCGACGGCAAAGAGTAGGAGCTTCCCGCTACAAGGCTTCGATGCGAAACAGTCCGCTGAACGTCGAGACGTAGAGCGAACCGTTTGGCGCGATCTGCACGTCCAAGGGCTTGTTGCCGTTGCCCGCTTCGATGAACCGTGCAAACACGTCGAGCGAAT
This sequence comes from uncultured bacterium, assembly GCA_965534055.1. Taxonomy (GTDB): domain Bacteria; phylum Planctomycetota; class UBA1135; order UBA1135; family UBA2386; genus CBESZZ01. Next base: position 3,447 of record CBESZZ010000011.1, read on the forward strand.
CGATGTCCAGGGAGTCGGATCCTGACGTGCGGAACCGCAGGATTTCCTGGTGCTCGTAGGTCGACATCATCAGTGTGTTGTCGTTGAGCCAAGCCAGTCCCGTGGGCACGATGACGGTGGGCCACTCGCGAAGTCGGAACCCTTCGACCGAGCCATTGACGGTGCCTGGCACCGCTCCCCAGGCGAAGTTCTTGCCGCCTGCGAGCAGTCCGAGCCAGTCATCCGAGTCGGGCCCATTGTCCGCGCCTAGCAAGTAGCCAAAGGCGGGGTGCACTGCGAGTGCGAACGTGTTGCGAAGGCCCTTGGCCCACAGGCGGTTGCCGGGCAATGGGTTGTCCGCCGGCGCGGAGCCGTCCACCGGTGAGAACCGCAGGATCTTTCCGGTGGGCAGGTTGTCGTCCTGCGCTTCGCTTGGTCGCTGCATGTCGCCGAGCGACAAGAACAGCATGCCGTTGTCGTCGAAGACCAGTTCGCCGCCATTGTTGATCGCGCCGAAGGGTAGATCGTCGAGAACGACGGTTTGGTTCGACCCAACATTGGTGGTCGCGTCGAACCTGAGCACCTGGATGCGCTGCGGCTTGCCGGCACCGGCCGGAACCACTGCGGACACATACAGGTAGTGGTCTGTAGCGAACGTCGGCGATAGCGCGATGCCGAGCAGGCCCTGGTGGCCGCCCGTCGTCACAGGAATCGTGGCGAACGCTGTGGGTTCGATGGTGCCGGCTGCGGTTACCGCGCGGACCTTGCCCGTCATGAGCTCGGTGAAGAAGACGCGGCCATCCTCCGCGCAGGCGATCTTGGTCGGCTGCTGGAGGTTGGTGCCGATGGCGACTGCCGCGTAGGCCTCGTCCAGCTCTTCGAACTCCGAAGGCAATTGAGGACCAACCACGACTTGCACTGTCGTCGATGATTCGACGGCGTCGACCGTCATGAAGATCGTGTAGTCCGCGCGGGGCGTCGCAGTCACGGGCGTGCCGCTTACGTAGCCGTTCTGCGCATCGAGAGTCAGGCCTGCCGGAAACGCTGGCTCCACGCGGAAGCTCGGCGAAACACCGGCAGGAATGCCGGTGAGGTCTGGCACCAGGATGATGGCCCCGCCGCTTGCGCGAAGCAGCACGGGCTCAGAACCGTAGTCCACCGCAGCCGCGGCCGTTGAGCCTCCGCCGCTGCTGCATCCTGCGAACAGCGCCGTGAAGGCAGTGGCGCACAGCGACACGACGAGCGCGCGGGGCATCACTAGACGATCCCCAGGGTCACGTTCTTCTCCTGCTCCTCAGCGAAGATCGTGGACACGTCCGAAACCGCCAGGTGCGTCGTCAGGACTTCCTTGAAGACCGAGCGGAAGTCGACTTCGTATGGAAGGAAGTTCTCATCCAGATCCGCGGTGGTCATGTCCGGACCGAAGAACCCACCTTGGGCTGCTCCGCCGCTGACCATGACGAAGTTCGCGCCGCCGTGGTCGGTGCCGCCTGAACCGTTCTCGAAGTTGCGGCGACCAAACTCTGAGGTCACCACGATCACGCACTTGTCCCAAATGCCGAGCGCTTTCATGTCGATTGCGAACGCGTCGATTGCGTCGTCCACACGCTGCAGGAGGTCTGGGTGACGCCCGAACAACTTGCCCTGCGCCGAGTGAGTGTCGAAGCCGCCGTGACCCGTGTAGAAGATCCGAGTTTCGAATCCCGCGTTGAGCATCCGAGCGACGTCCAGCAGGTAGCGGGACAGCGGGTTGCCGTTGTCGTAGGTTGCGGTTGGCGTGTAGTTGTCGACGGCATCCGTCAGGCGATCAGAGAACGCGTGTCCGAGATCGAGTGCCTGGCGTGTTTCCGCCGAGGCCCCGGACGTTGCGTTGTTCGCGAGCACATCGCGCACGAGCTCGAGTCGCTTCTCATGGCTGGCGCGATACCTGAAGTCGGTTTCGAACGTGAAGCCAGCCAGGCTGCCCATCGCGAGTGGCTTGGTCGTTGCTCCTGAGAAGACCTTGGGGCGACCGCGGCCCACGGACACCGCGCCCAATGGTGTGGGTGCGAACTGCGCCGCGTAGCGGCCAATCCAGCCTGAGTTGCGCTGGCTGGTGCTACCAACACCGGTGCGCATTCCTGACGCCCAGATGTCTTCACTGGTGAAGTGGCTGCCGTTGCGGCTTGGGTAGCCAACCTTCTGCACGATGCCCAGCTCGCCAAGCGCGTACATTGCAGCCAGGCGATCCATGCGCGGGTGCAGTCGGAAGTTGCTGTTCGAAAACGGCCCGGAGTCCAGACCCAGCGTTTCGCTGGGATCCAAGCCGATGCCTGCGCGCTGCGTCGCGTAGTTCCCGAGGTGGTGGGGCACGACCATGTTTAGGCCGTCGTTGCCTCCCGCCAGATCGATGACGACCACGAAGTTCTCCTGCGTGCCCTGAGTCGTGCCGGTAGATCGCAACGCGGCGGCGGCTGCCGCACGATCGATCGGTCCGAGCGCGGTCAGCCCGAGGCCCCACATGCTCGCCTTCATCGCGTCGCGACGCGTAAAGTTCTTGCCGAGGGTTGCGCGCAGAGCGGCGCGCTCTTGGTCGAGGTTTTCGAGGTCAGACATGGTTCTCACTTCCTAATTCCGTGTGCGCGGATGGTTCCGCTATCGAACGAGCGCGTCCGGGTGTTGGGCGAGGACATAGATCAGTCCGCGCACGCGTTCATCGACGTGACGTGTTTCGGTGGCGTCGAATGTCTCTTCCTCGGTCGTGCCGTCGCCGTTGACCTTCGTGTTGAGGAAGCTGACATACTTCGCGCGCTCGTCTGCCGTGGCGCCAACCTGTAGCAGCTGCAGGTAGTGGGCGGCCACGGTGTCTGCGTCAGGGGTCGCCGCCGGCAGGACAACGTCGAAGGAGTTGTCCGTTTGGAACGTGCGCTCGTAGATGACCTGGCGAGCGAGGTTGGCGCGAAGCACCATGGCCTGGCTAGACAGCCATTCCGCGCCGGTGGGCCAGCCGTTCACGCTTGGCGGCTGCGATGGGTTTTGCTCGAGGCCGCGCAGCTCGGTTTCGACGCGCGATGCGGACATGAACAGGTTCGTCGACCGCATGAGGCCGATCGTGTAATCCACCGGGTCGCGCACCATCTTGACCTTTCCTGCGTCCGAGTAGAACGCCTCGCTCAGCAGCAGAGCGCGGAAGGTTGGCTTCAGCTCCCATGAGTTGTCGCGCAGCAGCTGCGCGATGTTCTCGACGAGACGCTCGTCGGGCACCTCAGCGACAAACCAGCTAGCCATCTTCCGAGCGACCCAAAGGTCGACGTTGAGGTGCTCGAACGTCAGGTCGACCACCAGGTCGAAGTCGTCGGCCGTCTCGCCGTTTGAACGAATGATCTTGTCGGTGAACAAGACCTTGGCGCCGAGATCCTTACGGTCCGAGTCGAACTCGACGCTGCTTTGGTTGGTCGCCGAGTCGAAGCGACGGCGATACCCGGTGAACGCCCGCGCAGCTTCCTTGATGTCTTCCTCGAGGTAGCCGTTGTCGACACCCACAGTGAAGAGCTCGAAGAACTCTCGTGCGTAGTTCTCGTTGGGCTCGCCCTTGACGTTGCTGACGCCGTCCAACCAAATCAGCATGGCTGGATCTCGCGACAGCGAGAGCAGCAAGTCGCGGAAGTTGCTCAGGCCTTGGCTGCGCAACAGGTTGACGTGACTGACCATAAAGCGGCGCACGTCTGAGTTGAGCACGGCGCTCGATGTCGCGAAGTGGTCGTGCCAGAACATTGCCAGGACTTCCTGGAATGGGTTCTGGTTGTGCATCATGTTGTGCAACCACCACTGCGAGATCTGTGTCCCCGAGGGGAACTGACCTTCGAACCCAACGGGGTCGTTGGTTCTCGTCAACAGTTGGCGAGCTTCCGTTTCCCAAGCGGTGGAGTCGATCGGTGCGAACTCGAGCATCGCGTCGACAAACGCCGGAACGCCACTGGTCTCGACGGCCGTTAAGTCGGCGGTCGTGATACCAAACCTCGTGCGTGCCAGCAGTTGTTCGATGTCTGCTTGGTCAAACGTGGCCTTTTCAGCGAGCGAGCTGGAAACGCCTCCGCCTCCACCGCCGCCGCCGCCACCGCCCCCACTGGGTGCCTCGGAGCCGCAAGCGACCATGGCCAGGCTCAAGACCGCAGTGGTAAGCACCCGTCTGGTAACGGAAGCGTTGGTCTGCGCAGAAACTGATGCCCGTTCGTGATGCGGCTCTTGCATGGTGGACTCTCTTGACTCGGTTGCGCCCCTAGGAGTCCCGATTCCGGAGACCCGCGACGCGGACATACCGGTGGGCATGTCGACAGGCTTGCAGGCCCGACTCGAGCGCGGACCGAACCGGTGCAACCACCCGTTTTCGCAGCCGCCATAGCAATGGACCACGAGCGACGTCCCGATGTGAGACGACTGGGTTCGTAACGCGGGGTTGTGGGTTCAGTTCGCGGTCACGAGTCGCGGTCACGAGAGCTCGCTTCTCGCGTAGCGAGCGGTCTCGTGTTGAGTGACCGCAAGGTTCAGTGCGTCTAGGCGGTCCGTCGGGAGGTCGAGGTCTTGAGCTCGGGTCAACGCCTCCCGCGGTGTCTCGTTTGGGTTGCGGATGACCTTTGCCCGCCGGAACGCGTGCTGCAATTGGCCGGCGGGGTGGTCCATGGCTCGCCTGTGCTTGCGTCGAAACACGAGCACTGAGCCGAAGAGTGCGAGCAAGACGCAACTCTCACTTCCACCCGAGAAGGCATTGGCCGGGAAGTCTCTCATCCATGCGACCAACCGACGGCGGCGCGTATCGTCGAACGTCGTAACCGACGCCCAGAGTTCCTCGAGGCGGTCCATGAATTTGGCGAACATCGAAGGCCCGGCGTCCTCGTTGCGCGTTGGGGGAGTTGGGTCTAGCGCTATCCAATGAGTTCCGGTCCAAGCCTCGACCCAGGCGTGGGCGTGGCGTTCGCGGATCACGATGTTGTCCTTTTCATCGCGTTCCACCGCCAGCCAACCGGTGACGACGCGCGAGGCGATCCCTGCTCTTCGCATGGCAAGTGCGAGGGCGGTCGCGAACCATTCACAGTGCCCTTCGCGGTTCTCTAAGAACTCGGCCATCGAGCTGGGCGGATCGATCTCTCCGGGCAATGCGTAGGTGCCTGTCTGTGAGAGATGCTCCGCGCAACGGGAGGCGAACTCTGCTGGGGCGTTCCGCGAATCGCCGGGGATCTCGGCAAGGAACTCCGTGAGCGCGGGTTCTAGGCCCTGGCGCTGCCTGCGGGAGCCATACCAACGCAGCAGGCGGGCAGGCGGTGTACCGGATCCGCGTGATGGCAGATCCACAACGATCCCAGGCCGCGCGCTCCGTGCGAGTCGCTCGGTCCGGAACCGATACCGCAACGAGCCGGACACCTCGGTGTCTGGTGCGACGGTGAGGGTGCCGTCGACCAATGCCTGAAGCCTCACGGCGGACAATGGCTCCACTGCAGTTGCACGCAGCGGAACGAAGACGTTGGAGCGACGATTGCCGAAGTATTCGACTTCGTAAGCCAGGCTGCCAACAGAGCTGCCCGGTTCTACGGTTTCGCTCAATGGCGCAGTGCGAAGCCAAGAACCGTCGTCGGCTTCCCAGTCGATTCGCAGTGCCTCGGGCATGGACGAATCGAACAACCGAAACAACGATTTCACCGCCTTGTCGGATTGCCACCCTTCTGGCCCGAAGGTGGTCTTTGTGCTCACCCGCAAGCGCATGGCCATGTCGATCTCTTTGGCAGCGCCGATGGGCTTCACGATGGCCACGATGCGTCCCAACGTGGCGCTGACTCCGCGTGCGGACGCGGGGTCTAGCGGTTGGTCGTACTCTAGATCGCCGCCGGTTAGGTATTGGTAGGTCGAGGAGTCCACCCACCCTACGCGTCGAAAGTCCCGCGGCCAGAAAGCGAACACGAGCACGGTGCAGAGCACGACGCTGGTGGTCAGTGGCCATGTGCGTCGCAGAATTTGGCGCACCGAGAAGTCTTGACCGTCCGAAACACGCAGCATGCTCCACGCGGCAAGTGCAGGGACCAGCACCGCGATGTACACCGCGAAGACCAGGGAGAACACGACGTCACGGCAGAAGAAGCTCGTGACGAATGCGATCAGGAACGAGTTGAAGAACAGCAGGTCCGGTTTCTGCCGTGGACCCGAGTTGTTGAGCAGGTGAACTTGACAGAGCACCGCCAGCACGAGGCCGTCTTCGAGCAAGTAGACGATGCTTCGATCCGTCGCGTGATGAAGCAGAATGCCGAACAGGGTGAGTACCGCGGCGTTCCATGCGCCGCGAAAAATCAGCAGGTGGCGGTATCGCACGAGCCACGGCGACATCAGCGTCAGCGCGTAGAGCGGAATCATCCAAATCGGCGAGACGGCGCCCGTCGAGTGCACGAACACGACGTTGAGCAGCACCAATAGCAGCGCGAATGGGCGGAGTGCGTCAGCCACGGACCAGCTCCAGTGGTTCCGAAGAAGGAGGCGCTTCCGAGGCAGCGGAACTCTCGTCCGTCACCGATTCGCCTGAGTCTTCATCGTGCGCCGTGCGCGCCAGTTGAGCGCAGTCGTAGAGCGACTCTCGAGGCACTCCAGGGAGCACCAGAGGTGAGTCTGCTGCGGTCGTGCACGTCGCGAGCCACGCCAGGCCGTCGACCATCGAGGCCCCACGCAATCCACCGTAGGTTTCGACGTGGTTCTGGGCGATCAACGTGACTGGTTCACCAGCCTGCTTGGATTCGAGCAGTAGTGCGGTAGCCACGCCCAAGCGCAGTTCGAGTTCGGCGTCGGTGCAGTTTCGATCCAAGACAACGATTCGTTGCTCGACACCGCACTGCTCGAACTCGCGGACGATCGGTTCATCACGTCGGGCGGAGGCTCGCCAGGAAACGTTGCGCAGCTCGTCGCCGTCGCGCCATGGGCGCATGCCCGCAACTTCCCGTTCGGTGTCCGCCGAGCCGTCCGCGGTGGGGAGGCTCGCTTGAATCCCGTTGCCGCCGCGATCGATCCACCGCAGCTGGCCAGCGGCACGCAAGGGCCTTGGGTGTGCGATGAGCTCCAGCGTGTCGGTCGCAAGTTCGACGCGACGCTCCATGATGCCGAGCGGCCACGACGTCGTCGCGACCAGATGGCTCACGCGATGGACTCCCCGCGGCAAGCCTTGGATGGATGCGCTCACTGTCGTGTTCGTGTGGCTGTTGGTCGCAACCGGGATTCGGTTGATCACGGTTGCGCGCAGCCGTTTGGAAGGTCGCCTCGACGCGCGTGGCGGCGGCGGGTCGTTGCCCAAGTTGGCGACAAGTCGCTTGTATCCGGTGAGCGTGGGGTCTGTCCGTGGATCTTCGACGAGCTGCACGGACTCCGTCAGCACCAAGTCAATCGCAACACCAAACCTCGGTTGCTTGGTCAAGACGCAGTCCAGGGTGCAGCGGGGTCCCGCTTGCAGATCTCCGACGGCGCCGTAGCCGGATGCCCCGGGGGCGACGTCGTTCACGCGGATCGTGAAGCCGCGGAGGTGGCGGGCCGTGGTCCACGTCCCGATCACGGCAAGCACCACCAAGAATGCCAGCAGCAAGAAGAAGAGGTTCGTATACGGGGCCGCGAAGAAGGCCACGATCAGTCCGGCGAAGAAGACCGTCGCCTTGACGCCGAACGCGGTGGGGCGGAGGCGTGCGCGAGTTCGTGCCCGCGCAGGAAGTGCCTCGACGTTGTTCACGTCACACCGTCACGGGCACCGAATCGACAATGTCACGAAGCGCATCTCCGATCGCTGCGCCACTCGACTTGAAGATTCGATGGCCGAGAACCGGCACTGCAAGCGTTTTGAGGTCGTCCGGCAAGACGTAAGCGCGCCCGTGCAGAAGCGCGCGAGCGCGCGCGGTGTGCACCCACAACAAGGCTGCTCGAGGGCTAGCACCCAAACGCACATCCGCGTGGCTCCGTGTCGCGTTGACCACCCCAAGCACGTAGCGGGCGACAGGCTCTTCAACCGTCACACCATTGACTCGCGCCATGCTGGAGACCAGCGTTTCGCGCTCCATCCACGGCTCAACAGCTTCCATTTGCTGTTCCCGTGGACCGTTGAGATACAGCTCGATCTCCGAGTCGGCCTCGGGGTAGCTCAGTTCGACCCGCATCGTGAAGCGGTCCAGAGCCGCTTCGGGCACCGGGAACGTTCCGTGGAACTCGATGGGATTGCGCGTTGCCAAGACGAGGAACGGATCGGCGAGTTGCACCGGCTTGCCTTCGATCGAGACGAACCCGCTTTCCATCGCTTCGAGCAAGCACGACAAGGTTCTTGGGCTGGTGCGGTTGATCTCGTCTGCGAGCACCATGTTGGCGAACAAGGGCCCCTGGACGAACTGGAACTCTTCTCGTTCGCGACTCCACACCGTTGTGCCAATGACGTCCGTGGGCATCAGGTCGTTCGTGAACTGAATGCGACGGAAGCGGCAGTCGAAGCAACGGGCGATCGTGCGTGCGAGAAGCGTTTTGCCGATGCCTGGGATGCCTTCGATCAGCACGTGGCCCTTGGCGATCAGTGCGATCATCAAGAGCTCGACGGTCTCTGGGTCGACGGCAACGACTTGCCGGATCCGACTAGAGATCCCGCGGAGTGCGTGACCGAGCGAGTCAGCTTGAGGGTGTTGCAAGATGGACATGGCGCTTGGGCATTGCGGGGGTAGCCGCAACTTCTCGAATCGGCAGGATCGGACTCCGCAGTGTGACTCCTTCGTGAACCCGCGGCCCTATGGCCGGATCGTCGATGCGCGAATTGTGTGACCGGAACGCCCTCGGAATGGCATGCTGGTCACACTCATGAGCAAACGCAAAGTGGCGCTGATTTCGACGGGTGGCACTGTAGAGAAGACCTACGATGAGCTTGAGGGCGTGTTGGAGAACCGAATCAGCGTGCTCGATGTCATGCTTGCGACGCTGAATCTGCAGGGCGTTGAGATCTCGCGGGTGCCCTTGCTGAACATGGACAGTCTCGAAATGGGTGCCGCGGAGCACGACCTAGTCGCGAGAACCTGCTCCACGCTCTCGGAGGCGTACGACGGCTTGGTGGTGACCCATGGTACTGATCGTTTAGCCGCAACAGGGGATCGCATCGTCGAGGTCCTAGGCGCTCCGCGCGTCCCGATCGTGCTGACCGGTGCGATGCGTCCATACGTGATGCGTAATTCGGATGCGTTGCAGAACCTGACGGAAGCACTGCTTGCTGTGCAGGTCTTGGATGCCGGCGTGTATGCGGTGCTTCACAACAAGGTGCTGCGGTTCCCAGGTGTCGCGAAAGACCGCGAACGCGGAGTCTTCGTCCAGATCGAGTAAATGACGGGATTCGGCTCCGGAAGGGGCCTCATTTGTTCGATGTGATGTCAGGTGAGACCGCGTTCGGTCCCCTTTCATGCACCACTGTGAGCTCCGCGACCGAACCTCCAAAGATGGCGCCGACGGCCGAACAGGTCGCCGCCGAGAAGCTGGCCCTTTGCGGCAAGGCTTGCTTCATCTACCCCGAAACCAATCAACGGGTCTTGTCGGGGAACAACGAACTCTTGGAGTTGTTGGGAAAACTGGATGGAGATTTTGATCTTCGAATTCGCTCCGAAGATCTAGCCACGATTCACGGTTCGCTTCGCGATGAGCATCCTGTGCTGGAATGGCTCGCAGGTCTGCTACGCAAGACGCTGGTCTCTCGACTGGTCGTTTCGCGCACTGTGACTTCGGATGCGCTTGTCGAGTTCTTCGTGGCGCTTCGAGCCAACACAGCGGGCAACAACTCCTCGTCCAAGTTCGTGCAGTTCTGGCCGAACCTGTTCCCTGGCTTGCGCTTGTTCGAAACGCGCTACCGCGAGGGCAAAGGCGATGCGGGATGGATCGGCGGTGGATTCGATGCAGATGGTGACGGTGGATCTGGATCTGAAGTCGACGACCTGGGCCCAGCAGCTTCGAAGTTGCGTGAGTTCTTGGGCGAGTCGGATTGGGTTCGAGGTCACTTGGATTCGATCGAGCAAGCTTTTGATCTGATCGACAAAGAGGACGGCGATACCGCAGATCTCGACTTGATCAGCGTGTTGGTCAAGAACCTGCCAGATCACCTCTACGGTGACTTCGACTCAGCGATCGACATTGTGCGCGACATCCTGAACTCAGTCGAAGCCGCGGTGTTCGCCATGGCTACGGAAGAAACCAAGAGCGACCAGGAGAGCTTGAACGAAGTCCTGCTGCGCGTGGCTTCCGCGTTCTTCAAACGCGATGACTGGCGTGCGTTGGTCACAGAGGACCGTCCAAAGGTCCTCGGCACTCACAAGGGCGACGAGAAGATCACAGACGACATCGATGAGCTCAAGCGGGAGTTCGCAGACCTGCCCCAGAGCGAGCATTCGGTCGCCGAGAACAACGTTGTTGAAGTGCTCAACATCGTGCTCCACTGCTTGCTCTCTGGTGTCGAACACAAGACCTGGAAAGCAGCGTACGCCCAACTAAACCGACTCATTGAGAACCTGCCGACCGCGGGTATTTTGTTGCTTGAGAGCTACGTGCGCGAAGCGTTGCGTGTGGAGCTGGAAGATTTGCGGCGCGTGCGGAACGACGTGGAGTCCAAAAGCGGTCTGACGCTGTTCACGCATTTCCAGCACGCGGGCATTCTGGAACTCTGCCGCACGATTGGCGTGGTGACACCCGAGCTGATGCTCGAGTTCTTCCCTGCCGGTCTCGGCGCGCTCGTGGACTCCTTCGACCGGCGTTCGCAAGAGGATTTGGAAGTGCTCGACGAGTATCTCCAGACGGCTGGCCAGGATCGGTTGTTCATGGCGGAGCAAGCGCTGATCGACGCCTGTGGCATGTTGGAAGAGAGTCGGTTGCGCTCCCTCCTGGCGTGCAGAGGGCGATCGTCGTTGCCCTTCGCGTTCTTTGCGATCAAGCGCGGTGGCGTGCGCACTCGTCCATGGATCGTGCAGTACCTCCGCGGATTGCGGTTGGATACTGCGGAGTCGAAGGCGCTGTGGATCGAGCCCGTAGAGGCGATTCCACCGTCCTACATTCGCGACTTGTGTGAGTTTGAGATGCGTCGCTTCGAACGTCCGGAGTTTCGCGACTCCGTCGGTCGGCTGCTGATCGACCACCTTTCGCGGTTGTCGCAGGACCCGCTCTACATCGAGCAACGGGTTCGCATCATTCATAGCTTGGCCAGCTTCCCTTCGTCTCTCACCGCGAAGGCGTTGCAGAGAGAGTTGGCGAGGCGCGGATTGTTCCGTCTATTGCGGGCACCAGCCGAAGTGCGGCAAGCGGCGCAGCAGTCGCTTGCCAAGTGCAAACGGGAGATCCATTAAGATGTGTGATGCACTGAGACCAGAGCCGATCGAGACGCGGGGCGTGAGCGGGTTCGTTGAAGAACTCGTCGTCGCCGTGGTGAACTGCAGGATCTACTGGGTAGATCATCAGCGAGTGGAGATGGCACTCACCCGTGCTCATGAGTTGCTGGATGCGTTGCTGCAATCCTCCAAGAAGGCTGAGCTGATTCTGCGGGTCGCCGATGGCTACGTCATCCACGACGGTCGGCCACTGTTGGGTGCATCGCTATCTGCGCCGCGTCTGATCAAGCCACTCCTAGCCGTGCAAATCGGTGGTGTCTTGTTCCAGTCAGGAACGAGTCTCGATGACCTCAAGCGTTTCGTCGAGCTACTGATGGGCAAGCTCGGCGAGGTCAGCGACCATGAAGAAGCCAACCTGCTGTTGGGTCGTCATGGTTGTTCTGGTGTGCGCGCGATGGGCTTGTTCAACGCGAGTGAGGGTGGCGGTGGCGGCGGAGGCGACGACCTCGGCGATGGGGTCGAGAATCCGGATTTGCAGCAAGTTTCGGTGCCCGTGCAGATGTACCAGAGTCTCGTGCAGTCGCTGCAAACCTCGTCGATCAAAGTGAGTCAGGGCGGTTCGATCGACTTCCAGGAAGTGCAAACGGTTGTTGATGACCTCGTCAGCAACTTGGAGACCGATGCCCCGACGGTGCTAGGACTCTCGCAGTACGAACGCTACGACGCGTTCACCTTCGGTCACAGCATCCGCGTCGCGACGCTGGCGCTCGATTACACGCGTCGGTTGACCGTCGATCCTGAGTTGTTGAACCGCGTGGGGCTCGCATCCTTGATGCACGATGTTGGCAAAGCGCGCGTGCCTTTCGAAGTGCTTCATCACAACGGACCGCTCGACGACGACATGCGTCGCGAGATGAACAAACACCCTGAGCACGGTGCCCACATCCTGTTGGACCATGAAGGCGTGGACGGCATGGCTGTCGCTGCCGCGTTCGGTCATCACAGGATGTACGGCGAGGGCGGCTATCCCACGACGATCTTCGAGACGGACTTCTCACTCGTGACGCGGGTGGTGAAGGTGTGCGACGTGTACGAGGCGCTCACGGCGGTGCGCCCGTACAAGAAGGCGATGACTCCAGCGCGCGCGTTCCGAGTGATGTTCTCCATGAACGACCACTTTGATCCAGCGATCCTGCGTGGGTTCGTGCAAACCGTCGGGATCTTTCCCACCGGCAGTCAGATCTTGCTGACGGATGACCGAGTAGGCACGGTGCTCGACCAAACGGGCAAGCTGGACCGACCGGTGGTGCAGGTTGACCGAGATGCCAGCGGCGACGATCTTCATCCTCAAGATCGGGCCGTGATCGACCTTAGCGACGAGGAAGCGGCAAAGAACTGCGGCGTCAAAGAGCTGCTTCGCGGTTCGCACCTGCCTGCAGACAACCTGCAGACGGCCTGACCCGCCGCGCGCATGCGCGCGTCGTGCCTGTGAGCGCCGTGGTGCTGAATCGTGGTGTTGCCAGTAGCCTTTTGCGCCGCCCATGAAACTAGTCCACGTCACGCACCAATTTCCGCCCGAGACTTGGGGCGGAGTTGAAAGCTATCTGGTGGATCTTATTCCACAGCAGCAGGCACTCGGCCACGAGGTGTCGGTTGTGACTGGAAGCCACGAGGCGTGGCCAGAGAACTTCGGCATCGAACCACTCGATGCGGTGCATCCCGCAATTCCGGATGTGGCCGTCTATCGGTTTCATCGCGGGGATGCGTGGTTCGATCACCACGAGAAGATCTACTCGCCGGAAGTCTCGGCGCTGTTCACTGAGTGGTTGCGCGAGCATCGCCCGGATGTCGTGCACGTGCACCAGTGGGTGCGCCTTACGTCGAACCTGGTGGAGTGCTGCGCCAAGCTTGGAATCGCCACCGTCGTCACGCTGCACGATGTCTACACGTCGTGTCCTCGGGCGTTCCGGGTACGGCCAGCGACGAGGCAGGAAATCGCTGTAGATGGTGGGTTTGCCGCTGCGTGCGAGCGTCCGCTGACCTCGGCGAACTGTCACAGTTGCGTGCCGATTCATGGCCACGAGACGATCGACCACATTGAACTTGGCGTCACCGTCTTCGCAGAGGAGCTGAGGGCAGAGCTTGCAACCGCAGGTGCTGTGGTTGTCGCCCACGAATCGGTCGCGTCTGTGCTTCGCAACGGCGGGGGGCTATTGAGCGAGGACGTGACGATCTTGCCATTGGGCTATCGCCCGAGGTTCGAGGGCGTGACGCACGATGCGAGAGGGCCAGAGAAGCCAAGCGCGAATGATCCGTTGCGCCTCGCCTACTGGGGTGGAATCAGTCGGCATAAGGGTGTCGCGGTGCTGCTGGATGCGTGGCGAATCCTGCAGGAGCGCGGCGTGCTTGATGCTTCCTCCGCTGTGCTTGAAGTCTTCGGCGGGTTTGAATCACCGGAGTTTGAGTCTGAACTTCGCGCGGCGGCGTCGGATCTTCCGGTCCGCTTCCATGGAGCCTTCGAGCCGGCCGATCTCGCGGTGCTGCCGTTCGTCGCGGGGGTGTTTCCGAGCACCTGCATCGAGACCTGGGCGATTGTGCTCGACGAGTGCTTTGAGCTCGGTCTGCCTGCCGTGGTTTCGAATCGCGGCGCGTTGGCGCGGGCGGGGGACGCGGGTTGGCTGGTTGAGCCAGGCAACGCGGAAGCCCTCGCCGAGACCCTGACCGAGGTAATTCAAAAGCCCGAAGCGCGCGCGGCGCGCGTCGAGGTTCTTGCGTCTCGGCAGCAGGCCTCAAGCGCTGAGCACGCCGCCGAGCTGGCAGGGATCTACACGCAGGTGATCGCTGCCGAGCCCGTCGCAGAAGATCGGCCCTCCGCCGAGTACCGCGACGATTTTCTGGCCCTGCGCAATGCGCGCAGCGAAGGTCGCGTCGAGGCGACTCGGCCTCCGAGCTGATCGAGCGACGGCGCCAGTCGAGCGATCTGGCT
>CBESZZ010000012.1:0-17592 GCA_965534055.1 uncultured bacterium
ATGAGAAGTCTCGGGCCGAACCTCATCCAGAGATCACCAAGGCTCCCACGCGACTGGAGCTTCACGACCGGGCCAGGGGGCAGCGGCAGCGTCACGCGAAAAGCACCGAACCGCGCCACCGGATGGTGTCGAAAAACTTCTGAGGTTGCCGCGACGCGTGGGTCAAACCCGCGCTACACCATCCGCCACGTTCACCCGAAATCTCGACCCGTAGCAGCCGTTCGCTCCAGAAGCATGCAAGCCCTTCGCCCGTCGCACATCCCAGCCCTCGTTCGCTCCTCTGTCGGCACTCGCCGCGCGGACGCCTTGTTTCGTGGGCTTGAGGTCTCCTCGAAGTTCGGTTCGGACGACCCCACCGCCGTCACGCGTGCCGAGCTGGCGATGGCTCTGGCCATCCTGCTGTTCGAAGACGTCGTGGACCGAGTGCCTATGGCCCGCGCCTACGTCAACGAGGCCGCCCGCAATGGGCGGAAGCTCTGCTTCGACCACGGCGCACTGCGCACCGTGGCCGCCACATGCGGCGACCTTCCAAATGGCAGCCTGGCGATCTCCCGAGTTCTGAAGCCCCTGGGCTACACCCGAACCGAAACCTACGACCTGAGCCGGCTGGGCATGACGGGGTACTCGTGGACTCACACCGAGTTCGCCGCGGCAATCCCGCAGTACTTCGTGTCAGAGCTCCACCCCGAACGCTTCTCGTCGGAGTTCCAAGCGGCGACGAAGCGCGTATTCGGCAACTCCAAAGACCCGCTTCCGGCATCGGCGATGGCTAGCCTTGGCGAGCTATCTCGCGATGGCCGCATCGGTCTGCAAGCTGCATGCGCGCTCCTACCTGAACTGACGGGTTGCTTCACCCGCCATCACGAAGAGCCCACGCTCGCGGACTACGAAATGCTGCTCGCAGAGAGTTCGGAGATGGCATGGATCGCCACGGAGGGGCATGCGTTCAACCACGCAACCGACCGTGTCGCGGATGTCGTCGCGGTCGCCGCAGGACAACGAGCACTGAATCGACCCGTGAAAGACGAAGTCGAGGTCTCAGCAACCGGCCGCGTCCTGCAGACCGCGTTTCGCGCGGCCATGGTCGACCGCCTCTTCGTGGATGCCGACGGGCACCTCGTGCAGCGCAGCGTCCCCGGTTCCTTCCATGAATTCATCACGCGGAGACTCCTACCCAACGGCAAATTGGACCTGTCGTTCGATCCAGGCAACGCGCAGTCGATCTTCCGCATGACAGCCGCTACGGAGCCAGGAGCGTGATCGATTCGACCACCGCGGCACTCACCGAAGCTCTCCGCGCAATTTGCGGCGAGGAGAGTGTGAGTGAAGATCGGGACGCCCTCGCACGGTACGAAACCGGCTGGCGCTACGGCAGCGGTCGGGGACGCCTGCTCGTGCGCCCTTCGACCCCAGAGCAAGTCGCCAAGCTGCTAGCGCACTGCAACAAGGTAGGCGCTCGCGTGCAGCCCATCGGCGCGAACACTGGACTTGTCGGCGCATCGAATCCCGATGGGTCAGGCGACATGGTGCTGCTGTCTCTCGAACGACTCTCCAAAGTCATCGAGATTGACGCCATCGATGGCGTCGCGGTGGTCGAAGCAGGAGTCACTCTGTCGCAACTCAATGAGGCGCTCGAACGCGAAGGTATGGTATTTCCGATCGACCTCGGCGCTGACCCTCAGGTTGGTGGCATGATCGCGACCAACACCGGTGGCACACGCCTAGTGCGCTACGGCGACGTGCGTCAGAACCTCTTGGGGCTCGAAGTGGTGTTTGCAGACGGGACGGTGCTGTCACGGATGCGGCGCCTCTACAAGGACAACACGGGCCTCGACGTAAAGCAGCTGTTCGTCGGAACCAGCGGCACGTTCGGCGTGATCACTCGCGCCGTCCTGAAGGTGACCCCCAAGCCGACGCAGCGTGTCGCGATCCTTGCGTGCTTGGACGATGGAGCCAGCGCACTTGCACTCCTCGAAACACTGGAACGTGACCTCGGCGAGTTCTTGAGTGCCTACGAGGTGATTTCACGTGACGCACTCGACGTCACGCTTCGCCAAGGTTCGATCGAACGCAATCCGTTCCGAGGCAAGTTGCCTCGCTACGTCGCCTTGATCGAACTGTCCTCGCGCATGCCTACCGTCGTGCTGGATCTCGAAACGCTGCTGCACAGCACGCTCGAACGCCACATGGAGTCCGCAACGGGCTCGGGCCTCTGCGACGTCCTGCTGGGTCACGCGGAGGACTTCTGGGCAATCCGCCATCAAGTCAGCGAGTGCCTGCGCTCCGAAGGCATGGTCCTCGGCCTCGACCTCTCCGTGCCGCGCTCCAAGCTCGCCGCGCTCACCGACGCAATTGCCGCGCGACTCTCGATTTCAGACCCCGACGTGCGCATCTGCGACTTCGGACACTGGGCCGACGGCGGCACGCACCTAAATCTCGTGTGGCCTTCCGTAGGATCGGCCGCAATCGACGACTCGCGCAAGCGGATACTCCAGCAGCTCGTCTACACGGTGTGCGTGGACGAATTCGGTGGTAGCTACAGCGCGGAGCATGGCGTGGGCCCACACAACGCGGAGAGCTACGCACTCTACACCGAGACCGAAACGCGCCGCTTGTGCGCCGCGATCGGCGAAGTCTGCAACGCGGACGCTCGACTCGGAACCGTGCGGCTCTGAGTCACGCGGGCTACCGGGCCTAGTCGAATACCGGGACCTACAGCCCGTATGATGGCGCTAGCGCCGACCCCTGTGCCCTCGGGGTCGCTGCAAACGGCGATCGATCTGCGCCTCGGATGATTCGTAGATTGAGCGCCCCCGCTGCATGAACGAAACGAACCAGCCAACACTCCTTCCCACCGAGACGGGGCAGGCGATTACGTTGGGATTGATCATTGCGGCTGGGATTTGCTGCGTCCTTGCGTTCTTTTCCGCGTGCGCACCGTGGACGACGCTGACCCTGCATCGCGGCTTCGAGGGAGCGAGTGAGTCGTTCGACATCTCTTGGACCGCCATGGAGAACGACCGCCGCCCGCGTCGACCACATCGAGTTGCACTCATTGTCGGGGTGATCGGCCTGTTCACTTTCACGGCTCCACCCAAGCGACGAGTCTGGTGCGCTTGGCCGTTCCTCGCCGCCTGCATCGGCTTGCTTTGGATCGGCCCGAATCGGTTCTTCGTTGAGTTCACCGGGATGATGCTGCACCAACATTCTCTGCGCGGCGCGACCATTGAGTCCATCGATCCGTCCCTCGCGTTCTGGACTTACTCAGGGTTGATCGGCATCGCCGCTGGCTGCTGCGTGGCTTCAGCCCTGTTTCTCCACGGTTTCCCGTGGTTCAGGGTGCACGACGGCAAGATCCATATCCGCTAGTTTACAATGACATTGCCCCTGCGGATTCTCTTCGGTGCGTCTGTGTTTTCCGGATCCCAGTAGCTACGAAGCCAGTAGGCGAACTCATCAAAACTTCCGTGGCAATTGGGATAGTGATCCGTCTCTATTCCAAAAGCCTTGATGAAGACGCGATCCTTAACGTCAAGCAACTCTGACTCAAGCAGGTTCAGACTTGATACAATGTTGTTAAACTTACCAAGAGTCTTGTCGAGCTTCACTTTGGGGTTGAACACGAACGTGTCAAGCCATTCGAGAAGGCTGCCGTAAGGCATCGAGCTGAGCGTGAGATTCTCGCGACGATCCCCGTGAGGATGAAGGCATAGATTGTAAAATCTCGCCTCCCGATGCAATCGAAGACAAGCAGGTACAGACGCTGCAAAATCCTGGATAGAACAAGCCGCCGCCATGTAGACGATATCGCGATAATCGTGCTTTGGATACTTCACCAAAATCTGGTTGGCGACGATCGTGCCCATGCTGTGCGCAAGAATCGTCACCTTTGGAGGATTCACCTTCGCCGCCAGAGCCACGAAGAGCTCATGGATAGCACCTTCCGGCGCAGAGCTGCTCGTTTCGGTGCCTAAGTTATCATCCGTCGTGAACAGCGTATGCACTCGCCGCTCAATCATGGGGTACGCCTCGCCAAGCCACAGCTGTGCAAGCGGAATCGTGGCCGGTCGAATCATCCCGATCGTCCAGAATGTAGCACGGTCGCGCCACTTGACCCCAGCAGACAAATCAACCCTATCGTCGATCCGAACGTTATTCCTCCAATTCGCCGGAACCGTGACAGCAGGCACCTTGCCAAACTGCTCTAGAATGTCCGTCAGCTGCTGAAAGTAGTGAACTGGAGCGACGCCAATCGCTCGAACGATATCAATCGCCAACACAAACGGTGCGGTCAACGGCCCCCACCACCTCGACTGACCGCGTCGATACCACACCAGATGGTCAACATAACCATTAAACGCTCCCGACTCCCAATTGATGAAGACGGGGTAGACTGTCAAGCAACCCTTGCGCTCAGGATCATTCTCCATCCCTTCTTTTAGTCTAGCCCAGTCCTGCGTAGCCCGCTCGATTCCGCCGTTCAAGGAGTTGAGCCCGCCGTGAACAAAAATCACAACATCGGTGGCTTGCTGCCACTCGGCAGTGGCTCGGATTTCTTGCATCTGAGCCCGGAACTTGGCTCCGTCTCCTCCGAACTTTCTGACGCTCGCATCAGGGTTCTTGTCGTCCTTGATCGCCAAGAGCTGGGGCGTCCCATCTCCATCGGCGGTCAGCGAATGGAGATATACGTCTGAATCAATTACCTTCGCAACTTCACAGCTTCCAAGCAGCCCTATCGCCAAGATCATTGCGTGCGCAAGTCTAATCATCTTCTTCCCTATTTGTTGGCGAACACTGACGACTCACATTCTGAGTCATCTCTTGAGAGCGGATAGCTTCGATCGTGCATCTCTGACGCGCAAGCACGAGATTGAGCCGCGGAGAGATACACATCACCGGACTAGACTGCCAGATTTTACTCCACTCCCGCAACGGTCCCACTCCAACCAACCTCAGGGATCCATCAGACCTTCGCGAATCGCCAAGCGGGCGAGCTCGGCTGGCGAATGACAATCCAGCTTGCGCTGCAGATTCTCACGGTGCTTCTTCACGGTGCCAACCGCGAGCTCAAGATGTGCTGCAATTTCCTTGTTGGCACGACCAACGGCGAGCAACTGGAAGACTTCGCGCTCGCGGGGAGTCAGCACGCTGAGAGGCGAAGCGTCTTTTGCTTTGCCAAAAGTTTGTGCGACCAACGAGCCTGCGACTTTTGGTGACACAAACGAATCGCCGCGCATCACGACCTCGATCGCCATTTGGAGCTCGGATGGATCGGAGTCTTTCGACAGGTAGCCATCGGCACCGCTCTCCAGTGCGGAGCGCACGAACCCACCGCCTTCGTGTTGAGAAGCCATGAGCACGCGCACGTCAGGATGAACTTCCTTAAGCGGCTGGATCGCATCCAGTCCCGAGAGCCCCGGCATCGCGATGTCGAGCACAGCCACGTTGGGGTGAAGCCTGCCCACCAATTCGATCCCGGAACGTGCATCCGATGCGGCGCCAACCACGTGGAAGTGTTCGACCTTGTCGAGGAGCGCTTGGAATGCTGCGCGAATGATTGCGTGATCGTCAATGAGGACGATCGAAGTCGCCTGGTTCTGGCTGTTTGCATCCATCAGTCAGCAGTCTCCACGGGAATCTCGAGCTGGAATCCGGCACCACCCAAGCGGCTCGGAACGGTTGCGACGGTTCCACCATGGGCGTCGGCAACGCGGCGACAAAACGCCAAACCAAGGCCGGTCCCTTCGGTCTTGGTTGTTTGAAACGGGATGAACAATCGCTCGTTCATCGCTGCGTCGATGCCTGGACCCGAGTCATGAACCGTCCAGGAGATCCGCTCACGATCCGTGACGGCAGCATGCAGAACGATCCGGCCACCGGTGCCGCACGACTGGCCCGCGTTCGCGAGCAAGTTCACGAGCGCCTGCTGAAGCAACTGACGATCTGCGTCGATTTCAACCTCGGCTGTCGGGTCCAGCTCGATCTCGCAAGTGACGCCCTTGGCTTGTTCACCGAGTAACAAAAGCGCTTGATCACGTGCATCCTGACAGAGAGCGTCGGCGCGGAATCTGGATTTCGTCAGCTCCATCGGTCGCGCGTAGTCCAGCACATCGGTCAGTCGCCTCTGAATGCCGACAAGCGTTCCCACGAGGCTTTCGACCATTTCACGATCGTCGAGGCTGATCTTGTCCGCGACCGCCGCGAGGGCATGGCGCAATCCAGTGATGGGCGCTCGCACTTCGTGGGTTAACTCGGCGGACGCTTTGCCGATTTCCGCAAGACCACGCAGAAGGTGCAACTCGGCTTTGCGTGCGGCATCACGCTCTTTCACGACCGTGAGATGGCGTAACGCGCGATGCACAACCGCCAGCAACCCATCCTTGCGAACCGGTTTGACCAAGTAGTCGAAGGCCCCAAGTCGCACAGCGGCCGAAGCAGACTCGAGGTTCGGCTCCCCGGTCATCAACACAACCGGCTCCTCGCATTTCCGATCCACCACCACGCGTTCGAGAACTTCGATTCCAGTCGCATCAGGCATCAAGATGTCAGCGATCAGCATGGAGAACCGCCCAGGCCACAGCCGCTCTTCCACCTCCGCCCAAGCGGTGCCAACGACGACGCAATGACCCGCTCGCTCCAGCAAGCGCTGCATCGTCCGTACCAACATCGCGTCATCGTCCAACACGACAATGGGTGCGGTGCCTGCGAAGCGTTCGAGCTCGTCTGAGTTGTTCATGAGAGACGCAGAGTTTGAGCAGTTCGAGTTCGACTCAAGAGTTGGCCAGGATTCGCGCAGGGGCGAACTATGCTTGGTCGATGCCCAAGACCAGTGTAGGCGCGCCACCAATTCGCAACCGCTCGCAGATCTTGTGGATCTTGTGGATCTCGATCGTCGCCATTGTGGTGGTCGTTGCGCTGCTCCTTGCCGTGGTCGCCTGCTGGAGGACGCAACTGTCGGCAGGCGCGACCGCCGCAAGCTTCGGATTGGACGCCCTCCTCGTCGCCGCGGTTGCGTGTGGCTGTTGGGCGGTTCATCGAGTCCGGGCGCGATTCTCGTCTTCCGCGACAGCTCGCGACACCGAACACCTCCGCGCCGTTGTCGAAACAGCGACCGAAGGTGTCGTCGCCATCGATGATCGCGGACTCATCGAATCGATCAACCCCGCAGCGGTAGTTCTGTTCGGATACGAAGCGGGAGAACTCATTGGCAAGAACGTGAACGTCCTGATGCCCTCGCCAGATCGAGAGCAACACGACGGCTACATCCAAAACTTCATCCGCTCGGGGAAGAAGCGGATCATCGGCATCGGCCGCGACGTGACTGGTCGCCGAAAGGACGGCACGGCGTTCCCGCTGTTTCTGTCCGTCGGTCAAGGATTCGCAAACGGTCGCCAATTCTTCACGGGGATTCTGCGCGACATGACGCGGCAGCACGAGCTCCAAGAGCAATTGAATCACGCCGAGCGCCTGGCCGCGATTGGCGAGCTTGCGGCAGGCGTCGCCCACGAAGTGAACACACCAGTGAACACGATCACCAACTGTGCAGAATTGATTCTAGACGGCGAGGACCCCGACGAGTCCTGCAAGATCATCGTCGCGGAAAGCGAGCGAATCGCGACGATCGTGCGCAGCTTGCTGCGATTTTCGCGCACGGACGAAGCATCACCCCTGCCGACGTCGCTCGCAGAGATCGTCGAGCAAACTCTGCATCTCATCGCGGCAAACATGCACAAGCACGGCATCGCCTTGCGTGTCGACATTCCAGACGCCATCCCGCAGGTGATGGCTCGTCCGCAGCAATTACAGCAGGTCTTGCTCAACCTCCTGGTCAACGCGAAAGATGCAATACTCAGCGGCGAGGGCCCGGACCGCACGTTGACGATTTCCGCGACAGAGTCCGCGGCATCGCAAGGTGAGACCGTGGACTTGCGAGTGCACGACACGGGACCTGGCATACCACCGGATCTGCAGCGTCGAATCTTCTCACCTTTCGTCACCACGAAACGTGCAACAGGCGGCACTGGACTAGGCCTCTCCATTTCACACCGCATCGTCACCGAACTCGGGGGCACGATCCAGGTGCGCTGCGAAAACACCGGCACGACGTTCACGGTGACGCTGCCAACCGCTGACGATACTTCGCGCATCATTCAATGACCGGTGGATTGGCAAACGCGATCCAAAGCAGAACCACGTCGATCAAAACGAAGACGACGATCGCGACGACGACCACAACCCAAACGGGTACACGCTGTTGCTGACTCATTGAACCCTCGGTGGTCCGACCATGGGAACGGGAACTATCCAAACTCGGTCGCCTGAGCGCACCACGAGTTCGAACGCAATGGATGGATCAAAAGACTCCGCGTCCGTCTCGACGAGAACGACCAGATCGATCTCTTCAAGCGGGTCTAAGCGGTGCGTTTCGACGGGAAGAATGACGTGCGCTTGCTTCATCTCGTGCCCGATGGTGAACTCCGCAGAGTCCGCCATTTTGTTCACGAGGTGCAACCTGAACGAGTTGCGCAGCTTGTTGTCCTCCAGCTGATAGGCACGTCCAGGGAGTCGCACGAGCGTCGTTTCGACATCCCTCCGCAGCGACGCGGAGAACAAGAATACGATTGCACCGACGGCCAAGAGCACCGCGTACAGCCACACGCGGCCACGCCAGAACCGTCGCGTTCCACCTGCGAATCCGCGCTGCGAGTCGTATCTGACAAGGCCACGTGCCTGCCCTAGCTTGTCCATGACCTCGTCGCAGGCGTCGACACAGTTTGCACAGCCAATGCATTCGAGCTGCGTGCCGTTGCGAATGTCGATTCCGGTCGGACAAACCGCAACGCATCGAAAGCAGTCAATGCACGCGCCACGGTCGGGATTCGTGTGGCGACCTCGCGGTTCTCCCCGAGTCGAGTCGTACCCAACAACCACCGTGTCTTCGTCCTGCAGGGCTCCCTGCAACCGGCCGTAGGGACAAATCACGATGCACAGCTGTTCGCGGAACCACGTGAAGTTGAAGTAGATGATCCCGGTCAACACCAAAATGAACGTGAATGCAGTCGAATGCTCTGCGGGTGATCCCGCGACGGCCTCCACGACCTGCTCAACCGGCATAAAGTATCCCAGCAACGTGTGCGCAAGAACTAGCGACACCACGATGAAGAGCCCATGCTTCGACGCTCGCCGAACAAGTTTCTGCATCGACCAAGGCGCGTCGGCGAGTCGCTTGGATCGCTGTGCTCCCCCGTCAATCCAGTATTCCAACCGGCGAAACACGCCTTCGAGGAAGACCGTTTGTGGGCAGGCGTAGCCGCACCAAACCCTGCCCCACAACGCACTGACGACGAACAGAGTGAAGCCAATGCCGGTGAGGAAGAAGAACGCCAGCCAGAAGTCCTGCGCGTCAAAGAACCGACCGAGTAGGTAGAAGTGGCGCTGTGGCAGATCCACAAGCAACACGGGATTGCCGTGCAACTTCAGCCACGGGATCGCCAAGTAGATCCCGATCAACACGATCCAAAGAGCGAGTTTGCGTCGCTGAAATCGACCACGTACCGACGCGGGATGGATCACGTTGCGTGAACCATCCGCATTGATGCAGTACACGGTGTCCAGGTCCGGACGCCGCGTGGGCGTGCGTTGCACGGTTTCAACCATGGCAGATACCGCTGTCACCCTTGATCCGGCTCGCCCTCAGGATCTTTCCCAGGGACGTTGGTGTTTCGAATCGAAATCACGAACGCGACCACTTGCTGAACTTTGATCAAGCCGAGTTCGTTCTTCCACGCCTGCATTCCCTTGTCTTTGACTCCGTTCATCACGACTTCAAAGACTTGCTCGGGTCGACCTCCGTGAATCCAAAACTGGTCCGTGAGGTTTGGCCCGATTTTGCCTTCGCCCGCCTTCTCGTGACACAGCACGCAACGCGCCATGAAGACGGCCCTCCCCATCTCAACGGTCGCCGGGTTCGAAGCCGCTTCCATCAGACTTTCATCCGTAACCGGAGAGTCGGCCATGCGCTGCGCCATCTTCTCAGCCGCCTCTTGCTCAGTGACCAAGTAGGCATCGTACGGCGAGTCGCCGGTCTTCAGCGTGTGGTAGTGAACCCAGTAGAACACCGAGTAGATGCACGCCAGATAGAATGTCCACAGCCACCAGTTGGGAAGCCGGTTGTCGAACTCCTGAATCCCATCGAAGGAATGCGCTCGCACTTGGTCGGGTTTGGACGTCATGGATTGGCCTCCTCTGAGTCATGACTCAACGGAAGCTGTGACATGCTCGCGTAGCGTTCGCCTTGCGACTTCCGTAGCACCCAGATCAAGGTTCCGACGAAAACGCCGATGAACAAGAACATGCCGATCAACGGCAGGTCGAGCAGGTGACTGCTCTTCATGAGCTCTGAGAACATCGTTCAGTGATCCTTGGCTGGTTCGGTCGCCGGCTTCTGGTTCTTTCCAAGCCTCTGGAGATAGGCAATGAGTGCGACGATCTCGCGGTCCGCAGGCACTTCGATTTGGTCCACCGCGAGTCGCGCGACCACCTCGTTCGCTTGCCGCTTCTGGTCAGCAACCGCGTTGCGAACTTCTTCTTCCGAGTAAGGCACACCGAGCTTGCGCAGCGTGTGCATTTTGTCGACGGCAACCTCGGACTCGATTGCGTCCTGAAACAGCCAAGGGAAGCTGGGCATGTTCGACGCAGGTTCGATGTCCTGCGGACGCCACATGTGCAGGTAGTGCCATGAGTCGGGGTACTTCCCGCCGATTCGCGCGAGGTCTGGCCCGGTGCGCTTGCTGCCCCACTGGAAGGGATGGTCCCATGCCGACTCCTCGATGCGGCTCGGCTCTCCGTAGCGCAGTCGCTCCGAACGGAAGGGTCGAATCATCTGCGAATGGCAGGTGTAGCAACCCTCGCGCACGTAAATGTCACGCCCTTCCAACTCCAATGCGGTGTACGGCTTGACCGTGAGCTCGCCCCCGACCGTGTACGGGACACGCTGTTCAATCAGGATGCCGGGCACTAACTCAACGATTCCCCCGACGAGCACGGCCACCAGGATCAGAACCGAAAACACCAGTGGTCGACCTTCGACGATTTCGTGCCACCGGTGCTTTCCCTGCGCCAAGCTACCGTGAAGAACCCAAGCAGTTGCAACGACCACCGCACACAGCGTCACCAGCCCAACGACAGACGTGATGACGTCGCCCGCCGTGAAGAGCGTCGCGCAGAGCAACCCCAAGAGGCTCAAGACGACGGGTTTGCTCCAGATCAATTGGCTGGCACGGGGCTCGCTCGCGGGCAGGAGCTGATCCTTGCGAAGCACGACGACATTCGCTTCGCCATCGACGGCCTTGCCGGTGCGCGCCGTCTTCCACAGGTTGATACCCATCAGAATCCAACCCACGATGAAGAGCGAACCACCGACCGATCGCGTGATGTACATCGGCATCACCGTGTCGATGATCTCTTTCCATCCCGAGTAGCGCAGCGCACCTTCTGCAGTTTCCGCGCGCCACATCAGACCGTGGGTGATCCCGGCGATCCACATCGACCCCACGTAGAGCAGGATGCCTGCCATCCCTATCCAGAAGTGCGCATCCGCCATCTTGGTTGAGTGAAGCTTCGTCCCGAACAGACGCGGCACCATCCAATAGAACATTCCGGCCGCCATGAAGCCGTTCCAACCAAGCGCACCGCTGTGCACGTGGCCGATGATCCAATCGGTGTAGTGGCCAAGCGCGCTCACGCTCTTGATCGATAGGAGCGGCCCTTCGAACGTCGCCATTCCGTAGAAGGTCACGCCGGCGACGAAGAACTTCAGCACCGGATCGGTGCGCACGCGATCCCAGGCTCCGCGCAGCGTCAGCAGGCCGTTGAGCATTCCGCCCCAAGACGGCGCCCACAGCATCAGACTGAAGACCATGCCCAAGGACTGCGCCCAGTCTGGCAGCGCCGTGTTGAGCAAATGGTGTGGGCCCGCCCAGATGTAGATGAACACCAACGCCCAGAAGTGGATGATCGACAACCGGTAGCTGTAAACCGGTCGATCCGCCGCCTTGGGCAGGAAGTAGTACATGATCCCGAGGATCGGCGTCGTCAGGAAGAAGGCGACGGCGTTGTGCCCGTACCACCATTGCGTGAGCGCGTCCTGCGCCCCACCGAAGATGCCATAGCTCTTGGACCAACTCACCGGGATCGCCAGGTTGTTGACGATGTAGAGCACGGCAATCGTCAAGATCGTCGCGATGTAGAACCAGATCGAGACGTAGAGACTCTTCTCGTTGCGGATCTTCAGTGTCCAGAAGTAGTTCACCGCGAACGCCACCCAAACGAGCGTGACGCCGATGTCGAGGAACCACTCAAGCTCCGCGTACTCCTTCGACTGCGTCATCCCCAGCGGCAACGTGATCGCAGCACCGACGATGACCAACTGCCAGCCCCACAGATGCACCTTCGACAGGAAGTCAGACGCCATACGCGTCTTGAGCAGGCGCTGCGACGAGTAGTAGATGCCGGCAAACATCATGTTGCCGACCAACGCGAAGATCACTGCGTTGGTGTGAAGGGGTCGAATCCGACTAAACGTCAGCCAAGGCACACCGCCGTTGAGCGACGGAAAACTGAGCTGAAGCGCCGCCAGCAAGCCAACGAGCATTCCGACCAACCCCCAAAACACAGCGAAGAAGATGAAGCGCCGCGAGACTCCGTCGTCGTACACGACGCGCTTGGTTTCGAGCGTCCCGCTTGCTTCGTGAACAGGTTGTTGGAGGCCTTGCGGCTCGGAATTGGGCGGTTGAGAGGGCGACGTCACGATCGATGTTCTCCGTTCACTGAATCTGGCGGCGGGGAGTCTTCCTCGAGCGGAAGCAGGCACATCCGTTCAGGTTGATCGCAATCCCCCTGGCACACGGAATAGACGAAGAGGCCAACCGCGAACGCGGCGAGCACGAGACTGCAGAGCAGGAGCAGCGGCACGACCGTCATCGCGCGGCTCCCGGTTGAGTGGGGCGGATGCTGGTCACGGTGTGAGTGACCAACGCAATCGAGCTCAGGGGCATCAAGATCGCGCAAAGCACAGGGCTCATGACTCCCATGAGGCACAACCCGACTGCGCCGACGTTGTAGATTCCTGCAGCCCAGAGATTCCGCGTAACGACGCGACGCATCCTTGAACTCGCTTCGAGCAGTGACAGCACCGCTCCGCCGTGCGAACCGGCATAGAAGAAGTCCGATCGCGACGGCATCACGGGTCGATCGATGGACGGCGTGCCAGCCGCCAAGGACGATTCGAACGCAGGTGCGTCGTTGAGTCCGTCGCCGACCATCAACGTGTCGGACTGATTCAGCGCCGCGACGAGCTCACCCTTCTCGTTCGGCGAGAGATCTCCGCGAGCGTGGTCTTCGGCGACACCCAGCGTGAGCGCGGCCTCAAGCACGCGATCTGTGGAGTCTCCGCTGAACAGGTAGACCTCGATCCCGCGAGCTGTGAGTGCGGCAATCTCACTTCGTGAACCTTCTCGATATCGCTCGCTGAGCCCAAATCCACAGAGTCGCTGACCATCTCGCGCAAAGGTGACGGACGAGGAACCAGGCGTTGAAGGGATTTCGTTCTCCGCACCCTTGGACTCCGACTGCTCTCCTTGCGGGCGAAGTGCGAACCCCGCGGACCCCAGTCGATATTCGGATCCACCGTCCACGGCACGCAATCCGCGGCCAGGTTCAACAAACACCGTGAGGTCCGTGCGCAGCCCGCACTCGATCCCTTCCCGCGCAAGCAGCGACGCAATCGCCAGACTCGCAGGATGACTACTCGAACGAGCCAGCGTGGACAGCACTTGGAGATCACTCGCGGAAGGAATCCCCCAGGGTTCGCCGCCAGCAACATTCGGCGCAAGCCAATTGGCGGTCTGGCCACCCCAGGTCAGCGTCCCGGTCTTGTCGAAGACAACTTTCCGCACTGCGAGGGCGTTCAGAAAGATCCGTTCATTGCGGACGAAAACCCCGGCTTGCCGAAGCCTTCCCATCGTCAAGAAGGACGCCAGCGGCGTCGCAATCCCCAGCGCGCATGGGCACGTCACGACGAGAACCGAAACAGCGACAGGGATGGCACGTGACGGGTCAATCCACAGCCACAGCCCGCCGCCGATCGCGGCGATCCCAAGCACGAGAACCACGTAGATTCGATTCAGTCGCGTCCAGAATGGAGTCTCGTTTGACGTTTCGTGCGAGCTCCTGAGGAGTTCGGCCACCGCGGAATCAGCAAAGCGTTCGCTCGACTCCAGCCGCACCGCACAGTCGTCAGCGTGGAACGATCCTGCGGGGAGTTCGTCGCCGACGATGTATCGACGAGGCGCGGATTCACCGTTGATCCACTCGGAACTGAAATCCACCGAATCGGAAAGCAGACGCGCGCGCACCGGCAAGAGGTCGCCTGGCGAGAGCCAAAGGACATCGCCAACCTCGACTTGTCGAACCGGAACACGCTGCACAACGTCGAGGACAATTCGACGCACCCGAAGATGCTCCGCACCGTCATCAGCGAGTAGCAGGTCGCGGTTCTTCGCCACACTGCGCACCTGCAGATAGCGGCCCACGAGCATCAGCGCGACGAAGACGGTGACGGTGTCGAAGTAAACCAATCCGCCCGTGAGGAGCCCGAACGTCGAGCCACCGTACGCGAGCAGGATGCCCGCAGAGATCGGTAGATCGAGATGCAGAACCGTCTGACGCAGGCCGGCCCAGGCAGCCTTGAAGAACACGCTTCCGCCAACGACGACCGCGATTGTCGCCAGGCCGAACGACACCGACCGGAACAGATCGAGCAGCGAACCACCCGCCGCGTCCAAACCGAGGTAGCCAGACAGCCCCAGCATCATCGCGTTGCCGGCCAGCGCCGCGCAGACCCCGACGCGAACCAACAACCCTCGTTCGATACGGCGCGATGCTTTGCTGGCCGGGGCCATGGAATAACCGAGCGCCGCTGCTCGACTCAGGAAGCCAGACACGTCGCAGGAACCGACGCCGTAGCCGAGCTTCACACGGCCTAGCGTCGGATCGATCCGACACAGGATGCCGCCAGATGTTCGGCGCCACAGTTCTTCGAGGACCCAGACGCAGGCCGCACAACGCACGCCTTGAACATCGAGCACCAACCGCACTGTGCCGTCCGCGTGCACCGACCTCGCTTCGAGATCATCTAGCCAGTCGTGCTTCGTCGCTGCCGGCGCATCGCCCACCGGCGGCCCAGCCACGGGACGCAAGTCGTAGAACCGCTCGAGTCCCTCACTTTGCAGGAATTCGAACACCGCCGCACAACCCGAACAACAGAACCCATTACTAAGCAGTTTTGCGGGGATAGATAAGCCACAGTGCTTACATGCTTTGTTCGTGGCACCGTCTTGACTTGATGCATCAAGTTTCGAAATACTCGATTCACTGCGTGGTTCCTCTTCGATCAAGATCGATTGGCGTCTCACGGTTGGATCGAATGACGATGCTTTCTGATAGTTTCATTTTTGGTCTAGTAAGCAGTCTGCACTGCGCAGGAATGTGCGGGCCGCTTGCTTCTTGCTTTGTTGAGGGGCGCATTGCGTCTATTGCATACCACGGACTACGCCTTTGTTCGTACAGCCTGCTTGGTGCGATTGCTGGGTCGTTCGGAGCATCACTCGGGGCCGAACAACTAGGTAGCGCGATGCCCGTCGTTGCGTGGGTACTCGCTGGCGCGCTGATCGTGTTCGCGTTGTTCGGTGAAAGCTGGCTGCGCGTACTTCCGGGCGGATCCCAACTTGCAAACCGAGTCCTGCGACGCGCGTACCGAGCCCCTCCGTTATGGCGAGCGGGGGTATTGGGCGCAGTTACCCCCCTGCTGCCCTGCGGCGTGCTCTACGTCGCCATCGCCGCGGCCGCGGTTTCTGGGTCTTGGAGCGAAGGCTTGGTGGTCACCTCCGGGTTGGCACTTGGGTCTGTACCCCTACTCCTCTTGTTCCACACACAGCTACACAGGCTGCGTCGGAAGCTTGGCGTGAAAATGATGACCTACATCCAAAAAGGCATCATGCTCGCAGCGGCAGGAGCGCTCGTTTGGCGAAGCGCGGCCGGACCGTCGGGATGCTGTGGGCATTGATCGGTTGTTGGTATCAAACCACCAAATTAAGCAGGAAGCGACCCAACAACTAATCACTAGTGATTAATCATGGCCCATCTTAGTGCGTAGTTCGGAGGTATTTCTTCGAAGATATTGAATGCTCGTGAAAACCCCTGCGACACACCGACTTCTTGATCACCCCACTGACTAGCCATCATTCTGATGGCTGCGCTTGAGTGGGACAGCGAGCATTCAGACAGCCGCCTCGAGGAGAATCTCATGCAACCACGCACCCTTCTGGTTCCGACCGACTTCTCCGACCTCTCACGATCAGCACTTGAGCGAGCCATCGAGATTGCGGCCCAGGATGACGCAGAGATCGTGCTGCTGTACGCACTCGAAAACACGGACTTGCCCACGCGACATCTGCTCAAGGCTGGTGGCTTTCCGAACGTTCACGACGAGTTTCGCGCCGGGATCCAGCGCCACTTGGAGGATCAACAGCAGGAAACTGTCGGTGACCGGGCGAAGTCCCGAGCCATGATGAAGGAGGGCCATGCACCCACGGTGATCGCGGATGCCGCCGGAGAGCTCGGTGCGGACATGGTGGTTCTCGCAACCCACGGTCGCCGAGGGCTGAAGCGTTTCTTCCTGGGGAGCACCACCGAACGTGTGGTGCGCATCGCGCCGTGTTCCGTGCTCGTGGTTCGGGAGAAACGCGACGATCCCACGGCGGAGATCCTGGTGCCCACGGACTTCTCGGACAACGCCAAGGTCGCGGTCACCGAAGCGGCACACCTGGCCCAATCCACCGACAGCAAACTGATCCTCCTACACGTGATCAGCCCCTTGCCCTGGCCCGTTACCGACGCGCTCGTGGTCGAATCGCACCCCAAGCTGCAGCAAGAAGTTCGGAAGGGTGCCGAAGAACAACTGCGGGAGCTACGCAACTCTTCGGTGCCCGATGGAGTGCCGTGCGAGCTCTTCGTGACCGAGGGCTATCCGGACGAGCAAATCGTCAAGATCGCGGACCAGCGAGGAATCGACACGCTCGTGATGGCGACTCAGGGTCACAGCGGACTGGATCGGTTCTTCCTCGGGAGCACCACGGAGAAGGTCGTCCGGCAGGCGCACTGCACCGTGCTGGTGGCGAAGCCGAAGTAGCCTGTGCCGCATGCGTGCGGCGGCGAGTTCTCAGCCTCTCGATGCACGAACAGCAGGTCATCGACGGGCACACCCGAGAACTGCGCTGTACGTGACGTGGCTGGGTCAGGTTCGTACGCTTCGCGCGCATGGACGCCCTGATGTTGATCGCTGGATTGGTAACGCTGCTCGTTGCCGCCGAGTTCTTGGTTCGCGGGGCGGCCTGGCTGGCGCTGTTGGGCCTGCTGGTGTGGCAGTGGAAACGAGCCATGACATAGGGAAATCTGGACGATTCAGATTCTATATCATGGCTGTGTTTCGTTCACTTCGCTACCGGATCGTCAACTCGCCGACGCCACCATCAA
>CBESZZ010000013.1:0-17450 GCA_965534055.1 uncultured bacterium
TGGGAGCGGTGGATCTCGTGATCGAGCCGGCAGCCGCGGACCTCGGTGCGGTGCCGACGATTCGTCTGGACCCGGCGCGTCCAACGACCGAGCTGGCGCGCCTGTTGGTCGAGCGGGCCATCAAGCAGGTTCCCGAGCAGCCCACAGAGGAGCTGGCGCGTATCGAGCCGCAGAGCAAGCCGGGGTCTCGCTACATCGACTTTCTGATTCCTGGCCTGGTGGGTCTTAACCTGCTGGGATCCGGCATGTGGGGGATCGGCTTCAACATCGTGAGCATGCGTTCCAAGCAGCTGCTGAAGCGTCTGGTGGTGACCCCGATGCGACGCAGCGAGTTCTTGGTTGGGCACATGCTCAGTCGCTTGGTGTTACTGGTGCCCGAGGCCATGGTCGTGTTGCTCGCCGGGATCCTGATGTTCGGTGTGCCGGTCTACGGTTCATGGATCGCGGTGGCCGCGGTGGTGTTTTGCGGTGGGATGGCATTCAGCGGCCTGGGGCTGCTGGTTGCGAGTCGCGCACGCACGATCGAGGGCGTCTCGGGTCTCATGAACCTCTTCATGCTGCCGATGTGGCTGCTGTCTGGGTCCTTCTTCTCCACGGAGCGCTTTCCGGACTTTGTGCAGCCACTGATCTGGGGCTTGCCGCTGACCCGTACCAACGATGCGCTGCGCGACATCATGATCGGTGGCGAAGGCATTGCGGGAGTGTGGCCCGATCTGGCCTACCTGTGCGCATGCGCGGTGATTTCTCTCGCGCTTGCGGTGAAGGTCTTCCGCTGGGTTTGACAGACCCTTCATTCAGCGTTCTTTCGGTCCGCTTCGGCAGTTACCCTCCCGCGACACATGATCCAGGAACTGCACCACATCGGGATCGCTGTCGTTTCGCTCGATGATTCTCTGAAGGCTTGGGTGGATGGCTTTGGCCTGACGCTGCAATCCGTCGACGAAGTCCCGACCGAGAAGGTCCGGGTCGCCGTCCTGACGGCGGGCAAGACGCGGATCGAACTTCTCGAAGCGACCGCGGACGATTCACCCATCGCCCGCTTCATCGACAAGCGCGGACCAGGCATCCATCACCTCGCATTCGAAGTCGGCGATACCGGCGAAGTCATGCGCGTTCTTGCGGATCGCGGTGCGCCGCTCCTCGATGACGCGCCGCGACCCGGTGCGCATGACACGAAGTGCGCATTCATTCATCCGAAGTATCTCGGCGGCGTGCTCGCGGAGCTGGTGGAGGACCCCAAGTGAGCACTCAACAACCGACCGACCCGCGCGAGACCCTGCAGATGATGCGGGCGAAGTCCCTCGAGGGTGGTGGCCCGGCAAGGGTCGAAGCGCAGCACAAGAAAGGCAAGCTCACCGCGCGTGAGCGCATCGAGTTGCTCGTGGATCCTGGGTCGTTTCACGAGATCGATCGATTCGTGACGCACCGATGCCGTGACTTCGGCATGGACAGCGAGAAGAACACGATCCTCGGCGACGGTGTGGTCACCGGCACGGCGAAGATCGACGGACGCCAGGTCTATCTGTTCAGTCAGGACTTCACGGTGTTTGGCGGTTCGCTCTCCGAAACCCACGCCGCGAAGATCTGCAAGATCATGGATCAAGCCGTGAAGATGGGGCTGCCCGTGATCGGCCTCAACGACTCGGGTGGTGCGAGGATCCAGGAGGGCGTGGTCTCACTTGGCGGCTATGCCGACATCTTCCTGCGGAACACACTCGCGTCCGGTGTGGTGCCGCAGATCAGCGCGATCATGGGACCGTGCGCGGGTGGCGCCGTGTATTCGCCAGCGATCACGGACTTCGTGATGATGGTGGAAGAGACCAGTTTCCTGCACATCACCGGACCCGACGTGGTGAAGACGGTGACGCACGAGGAGGTGACGTCCGAAGAGCTTGGCGGCGCCCGTGTGCATTCGGAAATCTCCGGCGTTGCGCACCTCACCGCGCCCGACGATGCGAGCTGTCTGGTGCAGCTGCGGGAACTGTTCTCGTACCTGCCGCTCAACAACGCGGAAGACCCGCCTTTCCTCGCAACGTCCGACGATCCCAATCGTCAAGATGAAGCGCTCGACACCCTGGTGCCCGCGGAAAGCGACAAGCCTTACGACATGCGCCAGCTCGTCGAACTGGTGGTTGACGATGGCCGCTTCTTTGAGATCCAGCCGCGCTATGCGCGCAACATCATCGTTGGGTTTGCCCGACTCGGTGGCCGTGTCGTCGGCATCGTGGGCAACCAGCCTGCGCACCTCGCCGGAGTGCTCGACATTCAGGCAAGCTTGAAGGGGGCGCGGTTCATTCGGTTCTGCGACTGCTTCAACATCCCGATCGTGACCTTCGAGGACGTGCCCGGGTTCATGCCCGGCAAGGCGCAGGAGCATGGCGGCATCATTCGCGACGGCGCGAAGCTGCTCTACGCATACTGCGAGTCCACGGTGCCCAAACTCACGGTCATCACGCGCAAGGCCTACGGCGGCGCCTACGACGTGATGAGCAGTAAGCACATCCGCGGCGACGTGAACCTGGCTTGGCCGGGTGCCGAGATTGCGGTGATGGGTGCTGAAGGCGCGGCGAAGATCGTGTTTCGCAAAGAGATCGCCGCCGCGAAGGATCCGGTGGCCGAGGAAGCGCGACTAGTCGCCGACTACAAGGCGAAGTTCAACAACCCCTACATGGCTGCCGCCCATGGCTACGTCGATGACGTGATCGAACCCCGCGCCACGCGCCCTGAGCTGATCCGCGCATTGGAACTCACTGCCGGCAAGCGCGACCGCAACCCGCCGAAGAAGCACGGCAACATCCCGCTATGAGTGCACCGCGCGAGATCAAGCGACTCCTCGTCGCCAACCGTAGCGAGATTGCGCTGCGGGTCCTGCGCACGGCGCGGGAGATGGGCATCCACACCGTTGCGGTGTACTCCGACGTCGATCGTGGAGCGCTCCACGTGCGGCGGGCGGACTCCGCCGTGGCCCTTGGCGGTTCGACCCCGACCGAGAGCTACCTCTCGATCGAGAAGATCTTGGCGGCCGCTAAGGAGACCAACTGCGACGCTGTGCATCCGGGCTACGGGTTTCTCGCCGAGAACGCCGAGTTCGCCGATGCCTGCAACGCTGCGGGGCTGATCTTCCTCGGTCCGAAGGCCCAGACGATTCGCGAAATGGGCGACAAGGTGGAGGCGCGCAAGATCGCCGAAGCCGCGGGCGTGCCGCTGGTGCCCGGACTTCAGGAGGGCGTCGCCGAAAGCGAGCTGGTCGGGAAGGCTGAAGGGATCGGGTTCCCCGTGATGCTCAAGGCCGCAGCCGGCGGAGGTGGCAAAGGCATTCGCATCGTCGAGTCCAAAGAGGGATTGGCCGAAGCGTATCGCCTCGCAAGTGCCGAGGCGCTGAGCTCGTTCGGCGACGGTCGGGTCTACCTAGAGAAGTTCGTCACCAACCCGCGCCACGTCGAAGTCCAGGTCATGGCCGACACGCATGGCAACGTCGTCGCCTATGGCGAGCGCGAATGCTCGGTGCAGCGGCGTCACCAAAAACTTGTCGAAGAATCGCCCAGCCCTGCGCTGGATGAGACGTTGCGCACGAGGATGCAGGACGCCGCGTGCACGCTGTCGCGCAAGGTGGGCTACGTGGGTGCAGGAACGGTCGAGTTCTTGGTGTCTGACGGGGAGTTCTACTTCCTCGAAATGAACACGCGGTTGCAAGTGGAGCACCCGGTCACCGAAGAGCGATTCGGAGTCGACTTGGTTCGCGAACAGATTCGTGTTGGTCAAGGCGAGACGCTAGCCCCAGTGGCGGAGCCGTTTGGGCATGCCATCGAAGTGCGCGTGAACGCTGAAGATCCCGACTCATTCCTACCGTCGTTGGGTCGCATCATTCGCCTCGCGACTCCGGGTGGTCCCGGCGTGCGGATGGACAGCGCGATCTACCGCGGCCTCGAGATCACGCCGCACTACGACAGCATGCTCGCCAAGTTGATTGTGCATGCCGCGACGCGTGACGAAGCAATTGCGCGGGCGAACCGCGCGTGCCGCGAACTCAAAACCGTTGGGGTCACGACGTCTGTGCCCACCGCACTGCGCGTGTTTGCTTCCGACGCGTTTCGCAGCGGGAATTACGACACCAAGATCTTGGAGACGATCGATCGCGCGACGCCCACGGCGGCGGTCGAACTCGCCTCGCTCGCTGCTGCGGTCGCGCGTTATCTGCGCACCGAAGACGTCGCTGGTTCAAGCGGTGATGGCAACTCTGCAGGCACCGTCTCGGTGACTCCCGCGTGGGGGATGATGGCCCGCGTTGGCCGCTTGGGGAGGATGACCCGATGAAGTACTTCACCAGTGTCGATCGCGGCAGGGACCAAGAACCTCTGCGCCGCGTTTATCGGTTCGAGCGTAGTGACGGTTCGTTGCTCGTGCATGTCCAAGACCTGTTGGTCGCCGACGGCGAGGACACTGCGGAACCCCACGGCGAAGAGCGGACGATGCGATTGGACCTCGCCGCGGTCGGTGATGGCTCGGCGTTTTCGCTCATGTTGGACGGTGCGTCCCACGACGTGCTCGTCGACCGCAGTCGGGACGGCAAGGTGGTTGTGCAATGCGATGGCGAACGCGTGGTCGTCGGGATCGAGGACGAACGCGAGCGATCAGCGAAAGCAGTTGCCGGTGCGAAGGGCGGCGGACGCCGCGAAGTCCGTGCCGCGATGCCTGGTGTTGTGGTTGACGTGCTCGTCGCCGAAGGCGACGAGGTCGGACCGCACGACACGCTTCTCGTACTCGAAGCCATGAAGATGCAGAACCCGGTGAGCGCTGAGAGTGCGGGCACCGTGGAGAAGCTGTCGGTCAAGAAAGGGCAAACCGTCGCAGGCGGAGACCTGCTCGCCGTTGTGAGCTGACAGCAGGCCGCAGTCCTCGCGACCGTCCCCGAATCGAGACCTGGCGCAGCAGCGCGAGTCTGCGCGTGCGGATTGGGGGCGTGGTGCGGCTCAGTTTGAGGTCGTTTGCCGACTTCGCCTAGCGGGCTCGAGGCCGTCGCGCCAGGTTTCTGAGGATTCACCGAGCGCGAATCCACGGGGCTCCGCTCTTGCAGAGGACTGGCGACTGATCGGTGGCCAGGCTTCTCCTTTCAGCCCGAGCCTCCTATGAGCCCGAACTCGATTCTGTTCGCTGTTGCCTCCTTGGTCTGCGCGGTCAGCGCGCATGCACAGAACCACGCTCCGCCAGCGGAGCAAGACATCCCAGACCTGTCGCTGCCGGCTCTTGGTCAGCCTCACCTCGCTGAGCGGGGTCTTGTCGATAGACCAGCAACGGCAGAGCGGTTGATGGTCGAGCCGGTCACTGCAGTGACCGAATTCGACGGCAACTCCCTGGTCTCGGATGCGGTCATTCCGATCCACACGGCGGAAGATGATCCGATCGGCGGCGCCTACGGGACCTGGGCTGTCGGTGGTGACTACAAGGCATCCTTCCACGAACTGCCGACGTTCATTCCTTACCTGGGTGCCGACTATCCCGTCACGAGGCGGCTTGGCTTCGACACGCGGTCGATCACGGTTGGGGGAGTGGAACTCTTGTCGGCTAGCGAAGCGATGCGGGAGCACACCGATACTCGATACGAGATCCACCGGGACGGAGTCGTGGAGGCTTACGACGTGTTGGTGAAGGGGCTCGAGCAGACGTTCACTTTCACGGAACCGTTGGGCCCTGGTGATCTCGTGATCACGTGTGTCTTGGATTCGAATTTGGAGATGCGCGAGGTGCGCGGAACTCCAGCGTCTGTGGACTTCTTTGACGACTCCGGCGACCGGGTCTTGAACTATGGGGAAGCCCTGGTGTTCGACGCCCATGGGCGCAGCGCCGCCGTGGAGACAGTTGCTGCAGGCGGTGAGATCAAACTGCGCGTGAACGCGGTGTGGCTTGAAGATGCGACATACCCCGTTGTAGTTGATCCATTGGTCACGGTGACGATGCTCGCGACCGGGAACACGCTGACCGCGATGGATTCTGTGGCCAGCGACTTCTCCGACAGCTCACTCGTCTGCTACGCCCGCGCGGCATCAGCGACCGACAATGACTTGGTGGTGCGGCGTCTTCCCAGTTTCCAATTCAATAGGAACTCGACCGTCTTCGCCGATGCCACGACGAGTTGGAGTTCAGATGATCCCCAGTTGTCGAGTGCCCGGGGTTTTCCTGTCGACGTCGTCGTCGCGTTCAGTCGATTCTTTACCAACCGAGTATCCGCCGTGCGACTGGTTGGTCTTGATGGTGCGTCGACCTCGCTTTCAACGTCTGTCGTTTTCGTGAGCAATCCAGCTGGGCAACAAACCTGGCGACCAGATGTCGGTGGCGTCCTGGATACGACCTCCGGGACCCACATGCTGCTCGCCTATCAGATGGAAGCTGGGACCCAGTTGATGAACACTGCGACGAGTGGAATCGGTGGGCGGGTCTTGGATGTTTCCGGAGCTTTCCTCACAGTCGGTCCGGCATTCACAATTGCGGCGGGTGCCAACTTCGACTGCGAGCGTCCGTCGGTGAACCAGTTTGCGCGCGGCAACGGACTCGACACGACTTGGGTGGCCGCCTACCAGTGCTACAACAACTCGATTCCTGGAGACGATTGGGACGTCAACGCGCGGCAGGTCAACGGGCGTGGACAGGTGTCATCCGCGACGTGGTTTCCGACGAATTCGAACGGGGCCACGCCCTCGCACCGGCTCGCGCCGAAAATCGCCGGAAGGAATGGGCGCTATGGAGTGGTGTTCACCCGCTCGACGCTTGGCGGGACCAACTTTAAGACCCAACGAAACAACGGCCACACGATCGAATTCGAACGACTGACGTGGGCGACGGGTAGCAGTTCGTTCACACGGTTTCCGTGCCGCAGCCACACGCCGTACTTGAACACGCCTTTGTGGAGGCTTGGCCATCTTGGCTTCGATCGCGACAGCAGGTCTCACTGGGTCTACTCGTCGCTTGCCTTGTCGAGTCAGAACGGAAGCGGTTCGGCCTACTTTGTCCGCGCGGGCTATCAAGGCATCGCGATGAGGTCGGTTCGCGTTCAGGCAATTCTTGGAGACTGCATCGCGGGTGGCGTGACCTACGAGAACGATCCGGACACCATGGTCGTGAGCTATGGGCTGGCAAGGAGCAACACGGCGTACATCGCGCGGCTGAGCTATCCAGCGCCATCGGATCGCGTCGCTACGACTGTCAGAACCTGCGGGGCAGCATCGATCGACTGGACTGGTACCGGCAACGCAAGACAGCAGATTGGATCGGAGTTTTGGGGAGTGCAAGTGACGGGTGCACCGACCTCTGCAGTGCACCTCATGTTGCTGAGTCTCGAGGCAGACAATCAGCTACTCGGTCCCGGGGTTGAACCAGGGTGCAGGCTGCTCGTGAGCTTGGGTTCGGGATACATCGGGATCTTGCCGCTGCAGGTTGGCAGCAATGTGATCTTCCCGTTCCCCCTGCCTGAGGCCTTGGATCCGGTGACGCTTCTGTTCCAAGACTTTCACACGAACCCGGCGGGAGATCTGTTTCAGAACACGGCCCGAATGCATGTGCCGCTGGCGAAGTAGCGTCAATCGCAGAACGCCCAACAAAAAGAGCCGAGCTGCGACGGGTGTCGCAGCTCGGCTCGATCGGTCGAATCCCGCGCGAAGCATGGGTTCGATCAGTCCATCAACCTACTGGATGGAGTCACCGACGACGGCTTCACCGCTGTTGGAGGTGACCAGGCTGTCCGGCATGTCGACGCTGAGGATCTGCTGGTAGAACGTCATGCTTAAGAAGACAGGGTCGTGCGGGATGCTGATGCACCACTCGTAGTTGCCGTTGCTGTCAGCCATCTCGAAATTGAACGCGTCCGGCACGACGTCGATGAAGCAACCCACAGGGCCGAGGCCGTTGGCGGCGAGATCAAACGGAACGGGTCCCGCGTTGCTGAGGCCATACATTGTGGCGATGAGGCCGCTCGGTGCGAGGCCGCTGCAATCAAGCGAGTAGCTCGAGCCGATCACTGGGACTTCGACGTTGCGGATGGCGATCACCGGGGCACTGTTGGTGCCGGCGCAGCCACCACCGAGGTCGGTCCAGCTAGCGAGCACGGGTGCTGGGAAGAACGGCACGCCGTCGCAGTCGATCTCGAGCAGGTAGCCGCCCATGCGGGTCCCCGTCGTGCCGAAGCCGTCGATTTCGACGTAGTAGGTGCCCGCGGCCAGCGCGGTTTGCGAGATGAGCGAGTAGAGCCCGATTCCGCCATCGTCATTGAAGTCGATCTGCACAAACGAAGCGTCGTAGAGGGTCATCGTCGTGTCGATGACTTCGCCATTGCCGTTGCCGTTGTCAAACCCGGAGGATTCCAAACGCACATCGCTCGCCGCGGTCAGCGTGAACGACGTCCAATCGGTGTCCAGGGTATCCAGGATGTCGCCGCACGCCAGGTCTTCGCAGTTGCCCGCGGTCGGGGTACCTGGGGTCGTTGGATCGTTGGGGTCGCCGTTGGGCTCTGCGCCTTCTTGGGCGAGGAGCACGAACCCAGCACCGTCGCAGTCGATTTCGAGGCAGTAGTCGCCGATCCGGCCACTGAACATGCCGAAACCGTCGATTTCGACGAAGTAGGTGCCGGCCGCCAGGCCTGAGACGCTGAGCGACGAGTAGAGGCCTGCGCCGCCATCGTCGTCGAATCCAATCGACAGGCCTGCTGCATCGCGAAGCCTCAGGGTCGTGTCTACGACGGGGCTGCCGTTGGAGGAGTCGTCATGCGTCTCCAGTCGGACATCCGTTGCCGCGGTCAGCGTGAAGCTCCACCAGTCGGTGTCGGGCTCATCGAGAATGTTGCCACCAGCTACGTCTTCGCAGTCGACCAGCGTGGGCACGCCAGGAGTGATCGGATCGAGCGGATCACCGTTGGGCTCTGCGCCCTCTGCGACTTTGTTGCAGATCAGTGCTGGGCCGGGTCCCGGAGCATCAAAGCACACC
This sequence comes from uncultured bacterium, assembly GCA_965534055.1. Lineage (GTDB taxonomy): Bacteria > Planctomycetota > UBA1135 > UBA1135 > UBA2386 > CBESZZ01. The sequence continues at coordinate 8,971 of CBESZZ010000013.1, forward strand.
AGGTCCAGGCCGTAGGTGCCGGTGTTGGCGCTGAACGCGCGGGCGTTGATGAAGTAGGTGCCCGCGGTCAGCGAAGTCTCGATCAACGACAGTGTGCTAGGGCCACCGTCGTCGTTGCTCGTGACCAGCGTGCTGGTGCTGTCGAACAGATCGAGGATCGTGTCGATCTGGCCGGCTGATCCTTCCGAGGTCCAGATCATCACGTTCTGATCCGAGGTCAACGTGAACGACCACCAGTCGTCGTCGTCGGCGATCATGACTTCACCCAGGCCCGTGTCGCCACAAGCGAACGCTGTGGGCGTGCCAGGAGCGATCGGATCGTTGGGGTCGCCGTTAGGCTCTGGGCCCTCTAGGACGGACGCCTCTGCACGCGGGAACTGTGCCGCGCGTGCCGCGGGGAAGTAGCCACCGGTGTTGATGAATTCGCCCTTCGTGCCGACCGAGTTGTGGCCGTAGGCGGCGTACTGCAGACGCAAGAACGCGTCGATGCCTGTGCCTGCTTCCATGCCTGGGTGGGCGAGGACGAACGCTTTGGCGTCGGCGGCGGTGACCTTCAGGATCATGTCGCCCGGCCACTGCTGCTGGACGAGTTGATCCCACGATTGGGCGGAGACGCCGGAGGCGAAGACGAGGCCCGCAAACGTTGCGGGAAGGATGAGTGATTTCATGGTGACGATCCGTGGAGAAACGATCGGGATTCCCAATGAAGGGGGCATCCCTAACAGGGGCAGGTACGCGTTCGCCTCTCATGCGAGATACCTGCGCCCATTCGACGGCACACTCCACCGCAATGTTCCGCAGTCACTCGGGGCGGTTTGCTCTGCGCAATGGGTCGATTCAGACTGATTGCATTCCCAATGAAATGGGCGGACTCATTCGTCGTCGCAAGCCGATTCGATTCATTGAATCCCGCGAGTTGTGCGGGCTCGATCGGATTATCTAGTTTTGGAACACGTCGTCGACGATGCCAACATAGCGGTTTTGTGGTCGTCGATTTGTCCGCCTCAGAGTCAGCGAGAACCCGCGTGCAGTTTGAGATTTTCAGGAAGTTGGTCTGGGTGGAGATGCCGCTTCATCCAGTGTCCGGTCGATGGAGCGTGTGCACTCGTCGTCGAGAGTGACCGACTCCCATGGATCTACAAGCGGGGCGAACGGACAGAAGTGCAAGTCAATCGAGGAGCCGCCTGATTCCAGGCGATCGGTTTCATCCTGTGCGCCACGCTGGCTAGGCGGCGGGTCTATAGGGAGCAGCTCTCGCATTCTGACGAGTGCTGTGTACCTACGAAAAGAGCCGAGCTGCGACGGGTGTCGCAGCTCGGCTCGATTGGTCGAATCCCGCGCGTAGCACGGGATTCGATCAGTCCATCAACCTACTGGATGGAGTCACCGACAACAGCTTCACTGCTGTTGGAGGTGACGATGCTGTCCGGCATGTCGACGCTGAGGACCTGCTGGTAGAACGTCGCGCCGAGGAATGCGGTGTTGTACGGGATGCTAAAGCACCACTCGTAGTTGCCGCTGGCGTCGGCCAGCTCGAAGCTGAACGCGGCCGGCTCGACGTCGATGAAGCAGCCCACTGGGCCGAGGCCGGCGGCGCCAAGGTCAAATGGCAGGCCTGGCACCGAGTTGCTGAAGCCGAACATCGTGCCCAAGAAACCACTTGGCACGAGGCCAGTGCAATCGAGCGAGAAGGTCGAACCGATCACTGGGACCTCGACGTTGCGGCTGTTGATCAGCGGCGTGCTGTTGGTGCCGGCGCAGCCACCACCGAGGTCGGTCCAGCTAGCGAGCACGGGTGCTGGGAAGAACGGCACGCCGTCGCAGTCGATCTCGAGCAGGTAGCCGCCCATGCGGGTCCCCGTCGTGCCGAAGCCGTCGATTTCGACGTAGTAGGTGCCCGCGGCCAGCGCGGTTTGCGAGATGAGCGAGTAGAGCCCGATTCCGCCATCGTCATTGAAGTCGATCTGCACAAACGAAGCGTCGTAGAGGGTCATCGTCGTGTCGATGACTTCGCCATTGCCGTTGCCGTTGTCAAACCCGGAGGATTCCAAACGCACATCGCTCGCCGCGGTCAGCGTGAACGACGTCCAATCGGTGTCCAGGGTATCCAGGATGTCGCCGCACGCCAGGTCTTCGCAGTTGCCCGCGGTCGGGGTACCTGGGGTCGTTGGATCGTTGGGGTCGCCGTTGGGCTCTGCGCCTTCTTGGGCGAGGAGCACGAACCCAGCACCGTCGCAGTCGATTTCGAGGCAGTAGTCGCCGATCCGGCCACTGAACATGCCGAAACCGTCGATTTCGACGAAGTAGGTGCCGGCCGCCAGGCCTGAGACGCTGAGCGACGAGTAGAGGCCTGCGCCGCCATCGTCGTCGAATCCAATCGACAGGCCTGCTGCATCGCGAAGCCTCAGGGTCGTGTCTACGACGGGGCTGCCGTTGGAGGAGTCGTCATGCGTCTCCAGTCGGACATCCGTTGCCGCGGTCAGCGTGAAGCTCCACCAGTCGGTGTCGGGCTCATCGAGAATGTTGCCACCAGCTACGTCTTCGCAGTCGACCAGCGTGGGCACGCCAGGAGTGATCGGATCGAGCGGATCACCGTTGGGCTCTGCGCCCTCTGCGACTTTGTTGCAGATCAGTGCTGGGCCGGGTCCCGGAGCATCAAAGCACACCAGGTCCAGGCCGTAGGTGCCGGTGTTGGCGCTGAACGCGCGGGCGTTGATGAAGTAGGTGCCCGCGGTCAGCGAAGTCTCGATCAACGACAGTGTGCTAGGGCCACCGTCGTCGTTGCTCGTGACCAGCGTGCTGGTGCTGTCGAACAGATCGAGGATCGTGTCGATCTGGCCGGCTGATCCTTCCGAGGTCCAGATCATCACGTTCTGATCTGAAGTCAGCGTGAACGACCACCAGTCGTCATCGTCGGCGATCATGATTTCACCCAGACCCGTGTCGCCGCAAGCGAACGCTGTGGGCGTGCCTGGGGCGATTGGATCGTTGGGGTCGCCGTTGGGCTCTGGGCCCTCGAGGACCGAGGCCTCTGCACGGGGGAACTGTGCCGCGCGCGCCGCTGGGAAGTATCCACCGGTGTTGATGAAGTCGCCCTTCGTGCCGACCGAGTTGTGGCCGTAGGCGGCGTACTGCGCGCGCAAGAACGCGTCGATGCCTGTGCCTGCTTCCATGCCTGGGTGGGCAAGGACGAACGCTTTGGCTTCTGCGGCGGTGACCTTCAGGATCATGTCACCAGGCCATTGCTGCTGGACGAGTTGATCCCAGGATTGGGCGGAGACGCCGGAGGCGAAGACTAGGCCCGCAAACGTTGCGGGGAGGATGAGTGATTTCATGGAGAGAACAGGGGATCTGACGATCCAAGGGGAAGTAACTACGAACACCCCGAGGAGCGTTCCGGACCGCGGGAGGGTAGGGGATCGCGCCTCGGGCGAGAAGCCTGCATCCGTTCGGCTGCTACGATCCACCGTATTACGCGCCAAGATTCGACACCCAACGCCCGCTGCCAGGGAGGGTTGTCGATCGGATGTCTACGCTGCCCCAAATCCGCACCAAAGCTCACCATGAATCGAACCGCTCTCTTCCTGTTCTCACTGACCAGCCTCTCGGCAGCCTGCGGCATGGCGGTCGCACCGGACGAAGATCTGGCGTGGGCTGCGTCGCCAGTCGAGAGTTCGATCTCCCTGCAGAGCCAGGACCCGATGCCCGTGTCTCGCGGGAGCTTCGGTCCAACCGTGCATGACCATGAGGACGAACTCGGGCTCGTGCGATGGCATCACGGAGTGGCTGCCGGCTTGAAGCAAGCGAAGGCGCTCGACAAGCCGTTGTTCTTGCTGTTCCAAGAGATCCCCGGTTGAAGCACGTGCACCGACTTCGGCAGCCGTGTGCTGCTCGATCCGCTGCTAGTCGAAGCCATCGAGGACCTGTTCGTTCCGACGCTGGTGTTCAACAACCGTGACGGCCAGGACAAGATCGACCGCGAAAGATTCGAAGAGCCTGCGTGGAATAACCCGGTTGTCCGGTTCACGGACGCTGCCGGCAAGGATGTGATCCCACGCCAGGACCGTGTTTGGAGTCCGGTCGCGGTGGCGGCGCGCATGGTGACTGCGCTGGACAAAGCGGGCGGCGCGCCTCCCTGGCTGAAGGCCTACTCGAATGAGCTCGCCGGCCGTGCCCGTGCACGGCGGACCACCCTTGCGATGTATTGCTACTGGGAAGGCGAAGCGGTGCTTGGCGGTTTGCCGGGTGTCCTGCAATCGGAAGCCGCGCACTTCGAGGGTCAAGAAGTGGTCGAGCTACGTTGGGATCCGAAGCAAACCACGTTGAAAGACATCTTGGCCGTGGCCGGAAAGTTCGACTGCGCGCGTCGCGTGTGGGTGGATCAAAAATCAGACCTGAAGGTCGCGCGCGATGCCGGGGTTGGTCCCGCCGCGTTGAAGTCTGGAACGTCACGGTCGGCTTCCGCAAGCGATCAGAAGCACAAGCTGCAGCGAACCCCGCTAGCGAAACTGCCAACCACGCCGCAGCAGACTGCGTGGCTCAACGCCGAGATCGGTCGTAGCGGTGTTCCGAAGAGTCTTCCTGCAGATCGGTTCAGCCCTCGTCAACGCGCTGCCGCGCAAGGCCTGCTGAAACCGCAATGAAAACGGTTCGGTTTCCGCGAACCTTCGCGGGCGCACTTGTTTGCGCCGCGCTCTCGTCCGCGTGTTCGATCACCCCGTCGCGGGTTGTGCCTCTTCGCGGAGCTGTGGGGAGCGATGCGGCGCCGGCAACCCTCGCCATCGTCCCGCCGGTGATTCTTGATCCAGCGGTGCAATCCAAGCAGCTGCCACTGGAGATCGACTTCATTCGTCGCGCGTTGGTGGGCCGAGGCTACTCGGTGATCGACGCTGCTCCCACACGCAGCATCCTCGAGCGCGGTCGTCGGGTGCGAGCGGCGCAGGGGCTCGCGCCGGGGATCGAGTCCGCCGCGAAGGACGTGGGCGCCGACGCATTCTTGGTGCTTGTGGTCGAGCGCTTCACTCCGGACTACCGCGGCGCGCGGTTGCGGTCGGTGGATTACGCGTGGATCTATCGATTGCTCGACGGTACCACCGGGAGAGAACTGTGGGGGATGCCGGCGCAGGGCGCGTGGGTGCGGCCCGGCGACTCGTCCGTGCAGGGCGCGCCGCGCAACCCAACGATGCCGACGATGGCCGCCGATGAAGTGGAGCCGTCGCCGTGGGGAGCCAGCGGAGTGTGGCTCTTCGAAGAGGGGCAGCCCATCCGACCTTTTGATCGGCTGGATGAATTCGTGCGCGCGGTGCATCGCGCGGCCCTATCCAAGCTGCCGATGCGCTAGTTCGCCGCGGTCGCCATCCACTGAGCCTGGCGCTCGCCTTCCTTTCTGCGGTAGTCGCGGTCGAGACGCACTCGGAGGAACTGGGCGTAGAGCTCTTGGACGATCTCTTGGATCTCCAGGAACGAGGCGACTCGGTCACGTGAGCGTTCTTCCGCCGACTCGGCGTCCTCGTCGTCTTCTGGGACGCGTAGACCGCTGAACCCCATGGTGGCTCCGACGAACGTGAAGTTCCACATCCGCTCGCCCAGGGCGACGACCAGTTTGGCCTTGCGCAACCGGTGACCCGAGGCCAGCGCCACGCGCGCTTCGACGGTGCGGGTGGGCATGCCTTTGCGCAGTGTCTGTTCCGTGTCTTCTTCTTCGCGCGGCGCGAAGGTGATGAAGTCATCGACGACTACGCCAACCTGTCGATCGCGCGTCAGGTCAAATTCGCCGCCTTCTGTTTCGATGCGGAACCACAGCCACGTGAGGAACTCTTCGCCAAGGAAGGCTTGGGAGGCTTCGGAACTCATGACACGGTCTCCTCGGTTTCGAACGGTGCGTCTTCTTCGTCGAACTCGGGCTCAGGCTCCGACTCGCGCGCCGGTTGTGGGCGTCGAATCTCGGGCTCGCCAGTGGACTTGCCGCGCGGCCAAGGTACTGCGGAGGTGCGTGCCAGTGCGTCGACACCATCGTGATCGAGTCCGGTGGCTAGAGCCCACTGCTGTGGTCCACCTTCTTCGAACAGGAGGTTGAACGTCTCGGCAAACAGTTTTGCGAAGGCTTCCTTCGCGCTGTTGGACGAAGCGAACAGTTGCACGAGGTTGCGCTCGGGAAAGCAAACGGCATCGATGAGGGTGACCGTTGGCAGAACCCGCGGAAGCAGAGTCTCCATCAGGTCTTCCTTGAGCTCCTTCTTCTCCTTGGCGGACAGCTTGCGTCCCGCGGCACGCTCTGCCGTCGCGCGATGGATCGCCACCCACGCTTGCGGGAGCTTCTTGCGGTCAATGCGGAACCGCAGCCAAATGCCGTGATCGGCATCCATGGATTCCGGAGTGAACTGATCTCCCGTCGGATCGTCGGGTGTCACCCAGCCGATCGACGTTTCTTCGCTCGCCGCGTTCTCGATGGTGCGGAACCGGTGTTCGAGCAGCGCCTGTTGGAACGCTTCCTCACCGGGTCGAGGGAGTTCACCCTCGTAGAAAAAACACGCGACACTGCCGCTACGTCGAAACATAGCCATGGATCGACCCCTCCTGGTGAGCGGCGCCAAACCGTGGCGCCATCAAGCTTCCTGACCGTTGAGCCCGCCCAACCAATGGGCGGGTGCTGAACTTTGTGTGGCGGTCATCGTCGACCGCCTGCTGCTGCGACTAGCCCTGGTAACGCGCGGGCAGGCGCTGCATCCAATCCTTGTTGGCTGCCGGGAACACGATCTCGGCGCGGCCCATGTCGAACGTGCCCTGCAGCTGCTGGACTTCGTCGATGTCGCTCAGGTAGGGGATCAGGATGAGGCGCGCGTCCACGGTTTCCGTGGCGGGCGACTCGGCCTTGTTGCGTCCCGACACCATGACGATGGCGTAGCCCAAGGGCGTGGTGAAGATGCCGGAGCGCTCGCCAGCTTGCAGCGCAAACGCTTCGCGCTCGATGTGCAATCCGTAGGGCGAGTTGCGACGGAGGCTACCGAGGTCGCCGCCCTGTTCGCGGCCCGGTCCGGAGGACTCGGCCTTGGCGATTTGTTCGAAGGAGATGCCTCGTTCCAGGTCGGCTTTGGCGCCTTGGATGCGCTTCTCGGCTTCGCCGGTGTTGCTGCCGGACAACCGCTGCGCGAGCACGCGACGCAGTTCGGCTTCGAAGGCCATCGACTGAGCCATGCCCTCTTCGATGTCTTGACCGGTGCTGTGCACGTAGTCGGCGAGTTCAACGACGTCGGCTTTGCGCACTGCGCCGCCGTTGATTAAGCAGATCACTTCGTTGCCGTAGGACTTCGAAGCATCCTCGTCGAGCACGACTGGCTTGCGTGCCGGCGCGATCTTGGGTGGTGCGGGCATCGGCGCGTCGAACATCTTCGGGTTCGTCGTGCGGTTGCCCAACGCTTGGCGTCCGACGGCAACAAGGCCGCCGTTGTCCGCGTTTCCTTTCACGCGAGCCAGACGTGCTTTGAGCGTCGCGATGCGGTCGACGATCTTCTGGCGCCGCTGCTCGTCGGTTTCACCGGACTGCATGTCTGGGTCTACCGGTGCGGGTGGGCCCTGCTTCGAGTCGGTGTCGGCCGGCGCGGGCTGCGTCGTCGGCTTGGAGTCTTGCGCGTTGAGCCCCGTGGTGAGCGTGGCTGCGAATACGGCGATCGAGGCGATACGGAAGGTCGAGGAGATCATGATCCTTGCGGCGGAGGCAGTTGCGGTGAAAGTCTTGGCGAGCTTGGTGCGACGCCCGGACTTCGGTCCCGCAACGGGTCGAGGTCCAGAACCCTTGATGAGAACCGAGCCACGGGGTCCGTGCAAGACCGGGCCATCGCAAGGCACATCGGGACGTCTTTTTCTGGCGGGCGCCGAGATGGGCATCCCCCGGAATAGCCCACGACGCGGTTTGGGTGGCGAAACTCCCATTCGGGTGACCGGATGTCGGCCCCTACACCGCCACCGATGCCCCTACTCTTTGGGGGCCAATCCCCGCGCTCGATACAATTCTTCCGCAGCATCGAGGATTCGGCACATGGCCAGGGCCGCCGTGTAGTGACCCAGGGGTAGGGTGACCCGTTGCGGGCGGCCGAAGCTTTCCCACAGCAAGTCCTGCTGCTGGCGCGGCACCACGGTGTCGTAGAGAGCGTCGACCAGCAGCACGCGATCCGTCTCGACGTGGGCGCCGTAGCGGGCTGGATCGGTGCGCAGTGTGCGGCGCAGGTGTTCGACGAGCTGGCTGTCCGCCAGACCGTCCAGCGTGCGCCTGGCCTCGCGCCAGCGGACCACGCGGCCTTCGCTGCTGACGCCCAAGATCGCCGGGAGATCGCCGCCCGCGAGCACCAGAGCCCCAGCGCTGATCTGTGGTTCGAGTGCGAGCACCACGCTTCCGACCATGCCGCCCAGAGAAATGCCCAGCAGTCCCTGTTGCTCGGGTTCGAGGAGCGGATGGCGCCGTGCCCAATCGAGCGTCATTCGCA